>JBCBHC010000042.1:0-6043 GCA_038526075.1 Bacteroidota bacterium
GTTCCTATGTATCCCACAGAGGGGAGTACTTTGGAACTTCACGTTAGTGTGACGCCGCCCTATGCTTGGCTTAATAACAAGACTAAATTATTTGAGGGAAATACCTGGAAAGAGTATCACCAGTGGCTGTTAGATGGAGCAGTCTTTTGGAAGCTCTTTCAGGAGTGCGTATTCCATGTAAACGGGCAAGCAGGCTTTTTGGGTAGCTTCTTACCCACAAGGAAGGTTGGCCCCTTCAAAAGATTCTACATGGGAGGAATAATGTCAGCGACTCGCTCTCTGGTAGGCCAGGAAGGCATCTCGCTGCGTGGATATAAAAATGCTTCTATAGTACCTATTGACAGAGATAGGGGGTACAAAGGCGGCGTTATGTATAAGAAGCTTAGCGCAGAACTTCGTTATCCTATTATAAAGCATCCCTTTGCATTCCTGTATGGGCTGGTTTTTGCAGAAGCTGGTAATACGTGGGCCCAATACAATGATTATAAGCTACGGGATATTAAGCCATCTGTAGGCTTTGGTATACGTGCCCAAGTAGCTATGCTAGGAATGGTCGCCGTACAGTGGGGGTATGGCTTCAACAAAAGACTCAAGAAAGGTGAAGCTAAACAGCTAGAATTCCACATCCTATTAGGAGGAAGCGGAATATGATAATTACTCAAAAAGGCTGATAAGATATTGAACCTGGGTAAGTCTGACTCCCCACCACCTGATGTGATGGGAAAATTATAAACTCATTGCTAAATACTGTTCTACGCGTCATCCTACTGATACGGCGAAGTAACCAATTCGTACTTGACTATTACGAAATATTCTCTTCAATAACTGCTATCACAGGGGCCGCAAAACCTCTCGCACTGCTTTTTTAATTATCGGATTGACCAAGAAGGCCAAGACAATGGAAACTATTAACCCTATGGAAGCGTACCGAAAATCCTTACTTATGAACTTCCAGCTCTTCCTCAACGCTTTTGTACGTTTCCTGGGGCTGTCTTTCATTAAGCTAAGGGCTAGCTCTCTACCGCCTAGCAAGCCAATGAATACCCAAGTAGTGCTTATGGGAGTATTATTGAGGTTTTTGAAATAGAACAAAATCAGCATGTACACTAGATCTACTAATGTAGCGGCTCTGATGTCAGTGATCCCAGCCTTTTCATTCACTAGATTCTGCATTCTATCGCCTTTGAGGTAAAATAGCAACCCTAGTCCTGCTGTGATAAATCCTACAAATACTCCAAATTCTATAATATTCAAGCTACGAGGTAAAAAGACGGCTATATTAGCTGCATCTTGCATAAGCCATACTGCCCAAAGTAAACCGCTAGTAATCCATTGTAATGGCGTCCATATAGGCGAGGGCCTACCAGTAAAGTGTCGAGTAGCAAATCGCGCTATCAAGCACCAGACAGCTATAGCAGAAAGAAATGCGACGGCATAACCGTAGAAGCTTTTTTGTAATACACTAAAGATGGCCTGAGGCTCCGTAGCAAAGATATTGAGCAGTAGGAAAGTAGTAGACACTGGGATGTGCATGCGCGTAAGAATGAGTAACGCAACAGGAGCAAAGAGCTGCAAGACATTAAAGGACTGTGGTGCTTCGGCAAAGCCCTTTTCAGCCAGGCGTTGGTAACTCACATCGCCATTGTAGACGATCCAGCTATAGGTAATCGTTCCCACAAAAATAAGTCCCATGAATAGCCATAGCTGCCACCAGTGCCTATGTGCATTGGAGGCAATAAATGTACCTATCGTTTGGATGCTATCATTGGCAATAGTGGAATAGCTAGCTAACGCAAACCCAAACCACATAGCCACGCTAGGATAAGGAGCTAACACAAAGCAAAAAAGTAGTAATAAGATGATGATAGCCAGAAAATCTTGCTCTCTTCTGGTGATATCAAATATCCAGTAGGTCGCTTTAGTCAAACGGCGTTGCCGGACCTTATGGCTAAACTTTTTCATTTCCCTACTTCGTTACCTATTCATTTGACTGATTATTTGGGCAGCTATTCCCGCTACAGCCCCTTCAAGTAAACTTGTTAATAGCTAATGAGCTTTGGTAAAAGCGCTACTGGTAAATTGCGAATTTACTTAAGTGGTTTAATGCGTACGAACTTCAACTCTAATACAAGGTATAATTATTTGATTGGTAGAAACGTAACACTCATATTCCTCAAACTTGAAGGAGATTAATCTTGGAGATGATACCTACAAAAATAGGTCTTCTACAATCCTTCACACCGTAAAGCTTTATACGCTTACCTAGTGAGATACCTGAGAAGACCATCACTTCGTCGTACTACCTTTATTTTTGGCTACAAAATTATTCACACGTAAATAGCTTGCAAAAGGGTGTGTGTGAGACCTAAAAAGTGCTTTTGCAAAAAGCGCACGATATGCACTGAAAGTACACAGATTTTTCTGTAAGGATAGAACTAAAAGTCTTTAATTTGTTTATCTTCTAGCCTACTTTACCACTACACCTTATACAGTATCTCTATATGCGCATCTTAGCTCGTAATCATGTATTCGAATCAGTATGTGCAACAGCTGAAAGCCTTACACTAAAGTGAATATTTTGTATCAGCGACTTAGACCAAAAATTTTTATCGAGGGCTTCCGATAGAATATGGACTGCAAACATGATCTAAAAACATTGGTTGTAGCAGATCAAGACTTACTTTGCGCCAACGGAACTGGCCGTGGGTCGCATCTGAGGAAAAAAAATGACTTCTTGAATGGAAGAAGCGTTGGCCATAATCATAGCTAGCCGATCTATGCCAATGCCTAGTCCTACCGTTGGGGGCATACCGTAACTAAGCGCACTCAGAAAATCTTCGTCTAGTACCATAGCCTCTTCGTCGCCATGCTGTGCTAGAGTTAACTGCTCTTCAAAGCGTCTCCGTTGGTCTATAGGGTCATTAAGCTCCGAGAAAGCATTGCAAATCTCCTTCCCATTACAGATTACCTCAAAGCGCTCTACTAATGCAGGATTGTCACGATGACGCTTGGCTAGAGGCGACATTTCTACAGGATAGTCAGTGATAAAAGTGGGCTGGATGAGGTGCGGCTCGCACTGACTTCCGAAGAGCTCGTCGATAATTTTGCCTTTACCAATGGTGGGAGCTAGTCTAGTACCAAGCTGCTGTGCTGTTGCGCGTAACGTAGGCTCATCCATACTACCTATATCTATGCCTGTGAAATGTTTTATTGCATCGAACATGGTCATCCGCTTCCAGGGACGTTGGAAGTTGAGGGTGTGTTCGCCTACGGTTACGGTGGTGGTGTCATACATATCCAGCGCTATCTTCTCTAGCATCTCCTCCACAAAGTCCATCATCCAGTAGTAATCTTTGTAGGCCACATAAACTTCCATGAGAGTAAACTCAGGATTATGAAAGCGAGACATGCCTTCGTTGCGAAAGTCTTTAGCAAATTCGTATACCCCGTTATACCCTCCCACAATCAACCTTTTGAGGTATAGCTCATTGGCTATTCGTAAATACAGCGGAATGCCTAGGGCATTATGGTGGGTAATAAAGGGCTTAGCAGTTGCACCGCCATGTATAGGCTGCAGTATAGGAGTCTCTACCTCTAAGTAGCCCTGCGCATCGAGGCATTGCCGCATAGAGCGAATCATCTGAGTACGCTTCTGGAAAATATCTCGTACGTTCGGGTTAACGATTAGGTCTACGTAGCGCTGACGATAGCGCTGCTCTGGGTCAGTAAAAGCATCATAAGTTTTCTTCACTCCATCTTCCACTACCTCCTTGACAATAGGCAAGGGCTTCAATGCCTTGGAAAGTAACGTCAGCTGCGCAACGTGTACGGAAGTAGCACCTGTCTTAGTGGTGAATACGAAGCCTTGCACACCTACAATATCGCCTATATCTAAAAGCTTTTTGAAGATGGTATTATACAGCGTCTTGTTTTCGCCAGGACATATGGAGTCTCGTTGTATGTAAAGCTGGATCTTGCCGCTGGCATCTTTAAGCTCTGCGAAAGAAGCAGAACCCATAATCCGTCGGCTCATGATTCGGCCTGCTAAAGACACCTGCTCAAAGTCTTGAGGGTGTTTGGGATAGTTGTCTAGAATGACTTGTGCTGTAGTGTTAGTGATAAAGCTAGCAGCAGGATATGGGTTTATCCCTAATGCTTCCAACGCTTCTTTCTTTTGCTTACGTAGTGTCTCTTGTTCACTCAAAATAGATACAGATTGAAAGCTTGACTTCGAAGTAGATTCTACTTCAAAGATAAATTATGTAATTGCGCAGCAGGCTAATGGCACTGGAGGCTGTCTTCCATGCCCAAAATTGCATGGCTGAGTTGGAGTAAAAGCGTATTCAACGCAATATAAAACACTGCTATTCTTTATACGAATAGTTTTCAGACATACTTTTGGGACAGCTGCCACAAGAGGAGTGCTTTGGTCGATCAGGATCTCTATTCGCTTGCTTCTGCTATTTCCTGATTTATCGTTGCAGTGATTTCCCCACGCTCTTCTCTTTCATTTCTCTTTTGTTGTGCTGTTATCATATTCCAATCTATGGCATCCCATTTTGCCCGAAGCTTTACTTTGCCTGCAGCTCGAGCACTATTAAGCACTTGAAGCGCATTGTTTGCATATCTATGACCATATCTGGTGGCTAAGATGATAGCGACTTGCTTAGCTACTTCCTCATTATTCTCTTCATGTTGGGTAGGTCCGATCTCGCCATATTTACACATTATCACGCCGGTCTTAGGATATATCGTAAATTTTTGTGCCCCCCTACCGTCTTGTACATCACACTGGACTGTACCAGCCCCACCACCATAATCGCTCGAAGTTAGGTTAGATCCTATGTCTACTGTATAGAAATCACCGCCTAGCAGGATTATCTTTATTACTTGTTTAGCATCGGTATAAGCCTCTAAGCAACAACCTTGGTACTGCTGCAGTGGCAGTACTGGATATGGTTTGCGCATTTTTATTGATACCGGAGTACCCCAAAAGTAGGCTACTGGTCTTGCATGAGCACGCCTTACATAGCCCTCGTCTTCTTTTAAAGTACCCAGGAATGGCCGGAGCCGCTCGCAGGCACCTATCAGTTGCTCTTCTGTACTACTACCTTTAATATCGTTGAATAGAACAATCCCTCGATGCCGTGTTAGCTGCTCATCACCAATGGTGATTGTATCACTATCAACATTGCTTGCATACTGGATCTGCAGTATTGTTGTTGCGCTCTCGAGGTCATATTGATGGTTTATCTCTTGATTTATAGTGGATACAGCACCTGGTATCTCAAGGAGCACACTATTACTCAAAAACAGTTGCTCAGCAGGCAGGTCCATGGCCCAGAAATACACCTGATACCCTTCCCCACTCTTGAAGTCTTTGTAATCAATCTTAATGGAATGCTTCCCTGACTTAGTTCTGTTCACTTTTTTGTCTACATATATTATGTATGGCAATGTTTCCTTCTGGTCTAACCACATACTATTAAGTAGTCTATGCCTTTTCAATATATGATCACTTAGCTGTTTAGGGTCAGGCGCTCCTTCTTTCTTTTTTACAAATACCAGCCCAGTGAGTGGATCTATAGTTTCTCGTTGTTGTATAGTGGCAACTGCCTTGAGGTCGAGCTGTACTATTTTATTACCGTTCTTGCTATCGCTTATGCCGAGTATGCCTTTCTCTTTCCCTCTGGTGATTCCTGCCGTTAGAGTCAACTTTATGTTCGGCTTTCGGACTTTGGGGACGTCAAGTGTTTTAGGCTGCTTACTCACCCAAGCTACATCATTCGTGTATACACAGCAGTATACGTCGTAGGATTGACCTCTCGCTAGCTGACTTCTAGTATCCTCTAAGCCAGTCACTGACGTACCTTGCTCAGAAACAGGACCATAGAAAACACAGCTAACAGTACCTAAAGTCATGTTATGAAACCCTTGCGTGCTTGGGAGCATAATGTTTCTCTGTAGCATCGATTCCAAGTCTTGGGCATTTGTATCTACTTTCGACTTAGGAATGAATAGAAAGCCCATCTGGGCAGTATCT
>JBCBHC010000043.1:0-5990 GCA_038526075.1 Bacteroidota bacterium
CGGGGCGCCTTGGTTGATCTCTACTTTGAACTCTCTCTTAAGGCGGTCAATGATAATTTCTAGGTGCAGCTCCCCCATCCCCTTGAGAATAGTCTGCCCGGTCTCTTCATTAGTCTCTACGCGCAACGTAGGATCTTCTTCTACTAGCTTTGTGATGGCCATAGACATCTTGTCTATGTCGGCTTGTGTCTTGGGCTCTATAGAGTAGCCGATGACGGGCTCTGGGAACGACATGGTCTCCAGCACGACTTTGTTCTGCTCTGTTGTGAGTGTATCGCCCGTTTTTATATCCTTGAAGCCAACGCAGGCACAGATATCCCCTGCTTCTACTTTCTCGATGGGATTCTGTTTGTTGGAGTGCATCTGCATGAGCCTAGATATCCGCTCTTTCTTACCCGTGCGGTTGTTATACACGTAAGATCCTGATTCTAAGCTGCCGGAGTACACGCGCATGAAAGCGAGCCTACCTACGAAAGGGTCCGTTGTAATTTTAAAAGCGAGCGCTGCGAAGGGCTCCCTTACATCTGGCTTTCTAAGCTCTTCCTGGTCGTTAGTGGGATTGATGCCTTGTACAGGGGGAAGATCTAGCGGCGAAGGTAGATAGGCGCATACGGCATCTAGCATGGCTTGCACGCCTTTGTTCTTAAATGCTGATCCGCAAAGGACTGGCGAGAATGATAGATCTATGACTGCCTTGCGAATGGCCGCAATCATCTCGTCTTTGGTAATGCTCTCGGGGTCTTCGAAGAACTTCTCCATGAGGGCTTCATCATACTCTGCTACACTCTCCACAAGCTTTTGCCTCCATTCCTCAGCGGTATCTTTCAGGTCATCTGGGATAGGGATTACTTCATAGGTCATTCCCTGGTCCTTCTCATTCCAGACGATAGCTTGGTTGGTAATCAGGTCTACGACGCCTTTGAAGCTATCTTCGCTCCCAATGGGGATTTGTAGTGGAACGGGGTTAGCCCCTAGCTTTTCCTTGATTTCAGTAACAGCATTGAAGAAGTCAGCGCCAGCACGATCCATTTTGTTGATGAAGCAGATGCGCGGTACACGGTATTTATCGGCTTGGCGCCACACAGTCTCCGACTGCGGCTCTACGCCAGACACAGCACAGAATAAGGCTACCGCACCGTCCAGTACACGCAGAGATCGTTCTACCTCCACGGTAAAGTCTACGTGGCCTGGGGTGTCTATGATATTGATTTTGTATTCTTTGGTTTCGCTGGTAGGCTTTCCTTGTGCAGCAGGGTATTTCCAGAAAGTGGTGGTGGCGGCAGAGGTGATGGTAATACCGCGTTCTTGCTCCTGAGCCATCCAGTCCATGACAGCACCTCCGTCATGGACCTCTCCAATCTTGTGTGTTAGGCCTGTGTAATAGAGTACACGCTCGGTCGTAGTCGTCTTGCCAGCATCTATGTGGGCCATGATGCCTATGTTTCTAAACAATCGTAGTTCCTTGCTCATTACTTGACTCTAAGGTGTGAGAATGCCCTATTAGACTCGGCCATTTTGTGGGTGTCGCTTTTCTTCTTCACGGCATTGCCTTCTCCCTTGGCGGCCACGATGATTTCGCCGACTAGTCTGTCAATGATTGTATTTTCGCTGCGGCTGCGCGCGCAGCTAATAAGCCACTTGATGCCTAAGGCCAGCTTGCGATCTGACCTTACCTCCACGGGAACTTGAAAGGTAGCTCCTCCCACTCTCCTTCGTTTTACTTCTACCGCTGGAATGACGTTACCCAGCCCTCGTTTCCATACAGCCAGCCCATCTTCTTCCGTCTTTTCCTGGACTTTATCAATTGTCTTGTAAAAGATGCGGTAAGCCAAGCTCTTCTTACCATCTTTCATCAAAGAGTTAACGAACCTCGTCACCATAGGATCCTTGTACTTGGGATCAGGCAGGATAGGCCGCTTCTTTGCTTGTCCTTTTCTCATGAAAATTAATTATCAGGTTAAACTACGCTGTACGGTACTGGCTACTTCTTTTTGGATGCTTTGGGCGCTTTGGCGCCATAGCGCGATCGGCCTTGTTTCCTACCCTCTACTCCCACAGTGTCTAGCGTCCCGCGGATGATGGTATACTTCACGCCGGCTAAGTCCTTGGGGCCGCCGCCCCGTACCAGTACTATGGAGTGCTCTTGCAGGTTATGCCCTTCGCCAGGAATGTATGCCAGTACCTCTCTACCGCTTTTCAGCCTTGTTCCTGCGAGCTTCCGCATAGCAGAGTTGGGCTTCCTTGGAGTCGTGGTGTACACCTTGGTACAGACCCCTTTACGTTGTGGGCAATTATTTAGTGCAGGAGACTTGGATTTAGAAGCTGATTTGCTTCTGCCTTTACGGACAAGTTGCTGGATAGTGGGCATAGAACGCTCTTTTTCGTGTTTATTTTAGGAGCACAAAGCTATGGAAATAGTCTCTGCTAACCAAGCAGCCTTGTAGGGCCTAATTCGTATGTGTATTGTGCTCTGTAAAGGTATCTACGGAGGGAGTCGTACAGCCTGGGGAAGGCTTGTTAGTGTGCTTATGCCTTCTAGAGAACGCGAAGTACGAACTACAACATTCTCTAAAGGGAGGCGCATCATCTTACGCTATCCTACGCTTCCCTCTAGCGTCAAGGCTAACAGCTTTTGCGCTTCCACGGCGAATTCCATTGGCAGTTTATTGAGCACTTCCTTGCAGTAACCATTCACAATTAAGGCAATGGCTGCTTCTGTGCTTATGCCGCGTTGGTTACAGTAGAACAGCTGATCCTCCTCGATCTTGGACGTAGTAGCCTCATGTTCCACCTGGGCTGTGCTATTCTTGACATTGATATACGGGAAGGTATATGCTCCGCATCGATTGCCTATGAGCAGGGAGTCACACTGAGAGAAGTTACGAGCGTCATTAGCGTGCTTAGTCATCTTGACCAAGCCGCGGTAACTGTTGTGGCCTTGACCTGCAGAAATCCCCTTGGATACGATGCGGCTTCGGGTGTTCTTACCTAGATGAACCATCTTGGTGCCAGTATCTGCCTGCTGTTTATTTTTGGTGACCGCTACAGAATAGAACTCGCCCACTGAGTCGTTACCCATAAGTATACAACTAGGATATTTCCACGTAATAGAGGAGCCGGTCTCTACTTGTGTCCAGGAGATCTTGGATCGCTCACCAGCGCACAGACCTCGCTTAGTCACAAAGTTGTAGATACCTCCTTTCCCCTCTTTGTCACCCGGATACCAGTTTTGTACGGTAGAATACTTTACTTCTGCGTCTCGTGCCGCACGAATCTCTACAACTGCGGCATGGAGCTGGTTTTCGTCACGCATGGGCGCAGTACATCCTTCTAGGTAGCTAACGTACGATTCCTCCTCGGCAATGATGAGCGTCCGTTCAAACTGGCCGGTATTGGCTGCATTAATGCGGAAATAGGTAGACAGTTCCATGGGGCAGCGTACCCCTTTGGGAATATAGCAGAAGGAACCATCGCTAAACACGGCCGAGTTCAGAGCAGCAAAATAGTTGTCCGCAATTGGGACGATGGTTCCTAAGTATTGCTTGACCAGCGTCGGGTTTTTCTGGACCGCTTCGCTAAAGGAGCAAAAGATAATACCTAGCTCTCGGAGCGTTTCCTGGAACGTCGTAGCTACCGAAACGCTGTCCATGACCACATCCATAGCTACGCCCGCTAGGCGCTTTTGCTCTTCCAGAGAAATCCCTAGCCGCTCGAAGGTGGTAATAAGTGCTGGATCTGCTTCATCTAAGCTTTGGAGCGACGCTCTCTGCTTGGGAGCTGCGTAATAGATGATGTCTTGATAATCGATGGGTGGGTAGGTTACATTGGGCCAATGGGGTTCTCGTAGCGTAAGCCAATGTCGATACGCCTTGAGTCGCCATGCCAGCATCCAGGCTGGTTCCTGCTTTTTTGCTGAGATAAAGCGGATAGTCTCTTCACTCAATCCTTTGGGAGCCATGTCCGCCTCTATAAGGCTTGCAAAACCATACTTGTAGTCTGCCGTAGTAACTTCTTCTAGTATTTGTTGCTCCGTACTCATGTTAGCGATAAAAAGACGAAAAATGAGAAATCCTGTGGCTAATCAGCGGTCCGCCTCCCGGTCTACGTCCGATTGCTTACTGCAATAGCCTTTTCAAGGCCACTAGCAGCAGATGCCCTCAGAGTGGTTTATCAGCAGGCGTTGTCCGTAAGGCTGTATTTTTACTGTAAGTAAGCTTCTAGCGCCGTGCGTGCCGGTGATTCAGGCAAATCACAAACACCACTCCAACACTACAGCTACTACGGCTCCCATTAAGCTCGCCAAGAACTGGTATAGATGAGGTCGGTGATCAGGCGTAGACTCAAAGAAGATCGTGGTGGCAATATGCAGAAAGCTACCGCTAGCAATTGCCATGACGGCCATGACGCCGTGCATACTCAGTAGCTGATGCTGAATGCAATAGTGACTGCTCCAAAGTCCTATTGGGGAGGCGGCAGCAAAGAGCACTAAGTAGCCGACGACAACGTTTGTATTCCGAACAGCCTGCCGTAGCACACTAACTAGCGCGAAGGCCACAGGTAGCTTATGTAATACAATACCCAGCAGCAAGCTGTGGGTCCCATGGGTATGATGGTGGTGTGCACAAACAGCCGTAGGACTATTTAGAACTACCCCATCCAAGAAAGCGTGTATGCACAATGAAAATAGCAAAGTAGCAGGGACTATGCGGTGATGGGTATGTTCCGCCTCATGTAAGTGTCCGTGCTCTATTCCCTGGCTTAGCAGCTCTAGCAAGAGCTGCAAGAAGAAGCCTATTAGTATGTACAGCCCCACCCACTGAGCGTTATGGTATAACGCAAACAGCTCTGGTAGAATGTGTAGTACCGTAATGGCGAATAAGTATCCTCCGGCAAAGAGCAGTAAGCGCTTGAACGCATCTGGGCTAGGCTGGCGAATGAGTAACACGGACAAGCCCCCGAGTAGAGCAGAAAAGAACAAGACTACAACTTGGAAAAGTACAGACATTAAGATGTGTTTAGCCCGCGAATATAGGCAAAGCCGTACAGATCTCCTACGATTATACATCTTCAACTTTACGTTGTGGTAGCAAGTGTTGTTTGGGGACTACTGTGCTTTTATGTGGCACTGAAGGCGCCATCGACAGTGCTCTCTACGCTCCCTGTGTAAGGTACTCCAATCTCTGCAGCGAAATTCCTCAACTCTAGGGAACACCGAAATGCCACAAGGGCGCATAGGTAGTCGAACCCTACAAAAACTTCTGTAGTAATGAACAGATAAGTCAATGAAAATAGCTTACATTTGGAGCATGAACGCGACTACTCAACTGGCTCATTGTTTCGGTGTAGAACAGCAGCGCCGACGTTTAGTATTTAGCTCCCCAGTCGATTTCTCCCCCTTTACCAAAGCGAGGTAGCTGTAAGCCAGGGAAGCGAGGTCGGATAACGCTTCTCCTTTTATAAGAGGAGGCGGCTGTGGGCCGGGGCGGTAAGCGGCTGTGTAATTGCGTAAATGAACAATGTCTTGCAATGACTTCCAGACTTCCCACCACCATACAACTTACCGTTACCACGCCGGACCAAACGTTCTTCGAAGGTAGGATCGCGAAGGCCACTTTCCCAGGCACCGCGGGCCCATTCCAAGTATTACACAACCACGCCCCGCTTGTTAGCACGCTGCAGCGAGGTACTATCGTATATCACGACGGAGAGCAAGAGAACTCTTTACCTACGGAGACTGGTATTGTAGAAGTATTGAGTAACCAGATTACAGTACTGATGACAACAGTGACTTAGAGCGTGTTCACAATCTTGAGATCTAGTAATTAGCATTTGAGTTGCCTTCAAACTTCAAAAAGGCAATAAAATTCAAGAACCACCATCTAAAAGATGGTGGTTCTTGAATGCTCTGCTTTTAAATAGATCTCAAGATTGTGAACACGCTCTAAAATTCTATCTGAGTCTCAGTTGTTAAAAACAGGTGGGGGACTAAT
>JBCBHC010000044.1:0-5932 GCA_038526075.1 Bacteroidota bacterium
CACTAAGGAAGGGGCGAAAGTAAAAAAAGGTGCTACGTTGTGCCAGTGGGATCCATACAATGCCGTCATCCTTGCTGTATCAGCGGGAACCGCCACCTTTGAGGCCATAGAAGAAGGCGCTACGTACAAAGAGGAGTATGATGATCAAACCGGACACAAGCAGAAGGTTATCATCGACTCGAGGGATAAGAAGCAGAACCCTACCATAATAATTACCAACAAGAAAGGAGAAAAATTCACCTACAACATTCCTGTCAAAGCACGCCTCATGATAGAGGAAGGCGACCAAGTAGCTGCTGGCCAGATTTTGGTAAAAATTCCTAGGATGCTGAGTAAGTCTAGGGATATCACAGGAGGTCTACCACGCGTGACGGAGCTCTTTGAAGCCAGAAATCCTTCTAACACGGCTGTGGTGAGTGAGATCAATGGAGTAGTAGCTTATGGGGGCATTAAAAGAGGTAACCGAGAAATATTCGTGGAAGCCAAGGACGGGACCAAGAAACGGTACTTAGTTCCTTTATCGAAACACATTCTGGTGCAGGATAATGACTACGTGAAGGCTGGTTACTTATTGTCTGATGGAGCCATTGCGCCAGGGCATATTTTAGCTATTAAAGGGCCTACTGCGGTACAGCAGTACTTGATCAGAGAGCTACAAGCCGTGTATCGTCTACAAGGCGTAAAAATAAACGATAAGCATATCGAGATCATTGTACGGCAGATGATGAGCAAAGTAGAGATTATAGATTCTGGCGATACCGTGTTCGCTACAGGGCAGTCAGTCAACAGATTCGTATTTACCGATGAAAATGACCGGGCATTAGATAAAAAAGTAGTCACCAATGCAGGAGGCTCACAGTTATTCAAAGTAGGTGACCTTGTGAGTGTACGTAAACTCCAAGACGAGAACGATGAGCTTCGGCAGCAAGGGCTGAAGTTGGTACAAGTGCGGGATGCCATGCCGGCTATTGGACGACCTAAACTCCAAGGTATTACGCAAGCTTCCCTAGCTACTGAGAGCTTTATCTCTGCCGCATCTTTCCAAGAAACTACCAAGGTCCTTAGCGACGCGGCTATTCGGGGTAAGAGTGATACCTTGAAAGGGCTTAAAGAAAACGTTATTGTTGGTCATCTGATTCCGGCGGGTACAGGACTTCAAAAATATGGCAACCTACTTGTACAGGCTAAAAAAGAGATGCAGAATCACTAGTAAGCCAGCTGATCTTGCAGATGGAAAGTCTCCGCGACGCAGTTTGTGCGCCGTATGATATGCTGAGAGACGCCTCATTTAGCGCATGTTGCAGAGTGGGTAGCATGAACAGATCCCAACAGTTATACCGAAGTCCAAGACACTTACATTGGTTATATGTAGCTGCGTAGCTACAATTCTACCATCCTAGCTCCCAGCTAATCCTTTTTTGCTAGGAGGGGCACTATCGAAATAGTGCGGCGGCTGAGTAGTCGATGAACTTTGCAGTAGCGTATGGTCGAGGAGCGTTTGTGCGTCGTAACTCTCTCTTGGCTTTGCATTCTTGAACAGCGTTAAGATACGCCCCGCTCCCTGACGCACCATACACAACGCCACCGCTCATGAAACATATCTGGAAGTACTATCTGCTAGCGTTAGTGGTTATTGGCATAGACCAAGCTATTAAGCTTGCGGTACACTACAATATGGCCATTGGCGCACCTGGTCAGATTAAGATCTTGGGGGATTGGTTCAAAATTTACTACACCCTGAATCCAGGGATGGCTTTTGGGCTCAAGATAGGATTCAAGTATGGAAAACTGATGCTTACAGCGGGCCGTATAGTAGCTACGATACTTATTGGTCAACACATGTGGCACTTGGCACAAGCAGCCGAAAAAACCCCACTTGTATTGGCTGGATGGGCACTCATCCTGGGAGGCGCTCTGGGTAATGTGTGGGACAGTGTCTTCTATGGAGTATTATTAGAGAATGCTCCCGCAGATACGCCCCTGGCCTGGTTTCATGGGCAAGTAATCGATATGTTTTATGTAGATATCTGGGAGACTCGGTTGCCTCAGTGGATCCCTTGGGTAGGGGGACTGTACTTTTCCTTTTTTCCCATTTTTAACTTTGCCGACGTAGCTATCTTCCTAGGTATTGCATCTATACTAGTTTTTCCCAGATTAAGTGCCCAAAGAACATTGACCATGGTCGATGACCGTGAGCACTTCGCTGTTTGATTGCAATCTTACTATCCTAGCTCTTAGCTACCTCTCTTTTTCGTGGAGAGAAGATGCATCTCACAAGCTGTTTGGCTGTTTATTGCTTCAGTCTGCGTTCAATCTTCTGTGAGAACAAGAATTGTGTGTAAGCAGCTGGGTAGTCAAATTTGACACAAATTGTGAAGGCCTGCGTTGTCAGTGTGGAGGAGATGTTGTTTGCTTTTCTGATATAAAAGTTGCTACTTTCGGGGAGATAAATGTGATATCATTATGAATGCAGCAGCCAGATTACCCGAGACCATGGTCATGAATGCCAGAACTTCTTCTAGGACCATGAAGCGGTCAGCGCCCAGACAGATTGAGTACTGGGATAGGGCCGGAAAAATAGCTGAAGACAATCCTGATTTGCCCTACAGTTTCATTAGGGACATACTCTCAAGTCAGGAAGAAGTAGCGGCGGGACAGCTAGCCCCTTACCAGTTTGCTAGCTCATGAGAGAAATTCTACAGACGCCTACCTTCAGTAAACAAGCCAAAAAATTGCGCCCTAATCAGAGGGAAGCGTTGGAAGAAGCGATTCGTACAATTGCAGCCAGCCCTTCCTTAGGGAAAGCAAAGAAAGCGGATCTACGCGGGGTACACGTTTATAAGTTCAAGATGGTCCATCAGCTGACTTTGTTAGCTTACCAATACACTACCGAGCAACTCCTTCTACTAGCACTGGGAAGCCATGAGAACTTCTACAGAGATTTGAAGAAACGTTAGAGAGGGTTTATAGATAATGTTAACCAGCCTCAAATTGTAAGGAAGTAATCCTTCGGGCTTCTAATGTTTTTTGAAAAGCTTTCGTTCCATCCGATTACAGATATGCGGGTTAAGGAGCGAGAGCTTTTTTGCCTTTATCACATCATCTCACATCATCTCACATTATTCTACCCGGAGTAGCATATTGAAGGTGCTATTGCTACTTTTGGGCTAGCGGGGTCCTTCGTCTGCTACTTCATCTTCCCACCACGCTTCTTCCTCTTTCTGCAGTGCTGTCTTGCTATCTTCTCCAGTACTGACGTAGTACGCATTCCGATAGGTCTGCCAGCCGTAAGGCAATGCCCGGTCGCTAGGGCTGAACTCCCCCGCGCCGATATCTAATCCTTCCGAATTAGGAATTCTGTGGTTCCCCCAGTTACACACCTTGATCATGCCGTACCTGTGCGATGTCCAGATACCTTCAAACTGGTTGTTACGATAGTGGTCTGATTGAAAATCTGCTGTAGCGTACCACACATCTTTATGGTCTGTCATCACAAAGTTAGTGGCGAACATACCAGTCAGTATCCCTGAACGAAGTTGTGCGGGATCTTCTACGAGCTTGTACTCTCCCACAACGACGCCAGGCCTCACAGGCGTGCCATTGTACAAAGCTTCTTGATCTTGCTCTGTGCGTTCATAGCGTATTGGCACCTTCGCCAGACGCACATACTTAAGCGTAAGTGTACCTTTGAAGTCACATATATGGCCTTTGACACGTGTCTTGCCCGCTACGTCATACACTGTAGGATCGCTTTCACGTTGCGCGATGGATGTAAAACGAATTTGCAGCCGTTGGAAATGGTCCCCTATATATCCCAAGGGCTCTCTTATCTGTTGGTTGCTGGGCCATTGCTGTCCGAAGTTCAGCTGCCTTACCATCCAGATTGGTGAGAAATCAAGGTCTAACGGACCTTCTTCAAGCTCATGTATGTCTGTGTAGGCTGACCGCCCCAAGAGCCTTTTGTAAATGTTCTTATAATATTCTTCAGACACTACTGGTTCTTCGGGCGTTGCAGCATTGGGCGGTACTTCCGTTGGCGCTGCAGATGCCGCGCATATCAGGAAGCAGAGGCTGCTTGCCAAGCATATGTGTTGGTGAGTTTTCATTGGTTGACGTGTTTAAGCGTTAGAGGGGATTTTGGCTAATCCCTGCGAAATTAATGCTTCTAACCCTTCTGCCAATTATGTGTTCATGGCGTTCATTGCATAGAGGCTTGACATAGGCTGGATACATCATTCTTTCTACCCCGTTGCATTGTTCGAAAAATATTTAGAAGACAATGAGCGACTCAAATCAGTACTTCCATAACCTACTCGCGTAGCCCTGTCATTTACCTTGTTAATTGGAAGGGGCTGTTCCAATTAACAAGGTTTCCTATATTTGGAGCATGCGCCAGCCAGCGATACACAGGTCCCATTTCCTGGATGCCATAAAAGAGATTTTTCAGCAGCATGCTATTTGTGCTATTCTAGGTCCTAGGCAATGTGGTAAAACCACCTTGGCGAAGGATTTTATACGAGTTAATCAGCAGCTACAGGTCCATTTCTTTGATCTTGAGAATCCCTTTGATCTAGGTAGGCTTGAAAATCCGATGCTCACGCTAGCATCCCTCAAGGGCGTGGTCATCATTGACGAGATTCAACGAAGGCCTGATCTTTTCCCCAATTTACGGGTCCTGGCCGATACCACCCCGTTGCAGTTCCTCATTTTAGGAAGCGCTTCCCGTGCATTGATCGAGCAATCTTCTGAGTCACTTGCTGGCCGCATAGGCTATTTGGAGCTCACGCCCTTCAGCCTGAGGGAGGTTGAGCACATAGATAAGCTCTGGACTAGGGGAGGCTTCCCCAAATCGTATTTGGCCAATACAGAGCAGCAAAGTGCTCGGTGGCGCACGTTCTATATACGTACCTTCTTGGAGCAGGATATCCCCAATCTAGGAATCAAAATTGCACCTAGAAGCCTACATCGCTTTTGGATGATGCTTGCCCATCATCATGGACAGCTATTCCAAGCCAGTGAGTTAGGCCGTTCTTTGGGGGTTTCTCATCACACCACCAAGAAGTACTTGGATATTTTGGAAGGAACTTTTATGATCCGCACACTACAGCCCTGGTACGAAAACATCGCCAAGCGACAAGTGAAGACGGTTAAGGTCTATTTTAGAGATGCTGGCATCTTCCATACGTTGTTGGGCCTAGGTGACAAGGCTGCGCTGGAGCGACATCCCAAACTAGGTGCTTCCTGGGAGGGTTTTGCCCTTGAAGAGGTGATAAGGCACTACCAAGTTCCTAGTGAGCATGCTTACTTCTGGCGCACGCAGGCTGGCGCCGAAATAGACTTGCTCATTGATCATCAGGGGACTAAGAGAGGATTTGAATTTAAATACACAGAAAGGCCTAAGGTAACGCCTTCTATCAGGATAGCGCTCAAAGAATTACATCTTGACCAGGTGACAATTGTTTACCCAGGGCCCCATTCGTACGCATTAGACGATCGTGTTTTTGTCATGAGTATCAGTGATCTCTACTCGGGTACGGTGTAGGCATAACACTGACACATTTTCTCTTCAAAGTTTTGTGTTGTCTGAAAAAAACCAATAGTATTGTGAAAAGACTTTGGGTTATTGCTCATAGTCACAAAAATTAGTTGAAACTAGAATCAGTCAATTTCCATCAACAACAATTAACCTAAATACTATGCATAAATCATTTACATGGTGGCTCCGCGGAGCCGCTGTGGTATGTGCGCTGGGTGCGTTACATGCCTGCACAGGCGATCCTGTAGCATTATCTGTTAAGAGACAAGCTAGTCAGCAGCGCAAGCCTTCAGTCTCTTCTAAGGAGACGGTGGTGTTGGAAGTACCTTACTTCGACGAAGAATTACAGAACCTCAGCGAGCTACCTGGCCTTTTGGGCGGAGGACAGTGCTCCTG
>JBCBHC010000045.1:0-5824 GCA_038526075.1 Bacteroidota bacterium
TTTTCCCTTGTAGAGAGATCATCTCCATGAAATCGAAAGGGTTGGCTGCATTGTATACTTTGGGGCAGCCTAATTCCACGAGCAGCCTGTCGGCAACGAACTCTATGTACTGCGTCATGAGGTCTGCGTTCATACCGATGAGGCGAACGGGTAGCGCATCGGTGACGAACTCCTTCTCAATGGCTACTGCATCGGTGATGATTTGCGTGACTTTCTCCACAGGGAGCTTGTTAACGAGGTGCTTGTTGTACAGCAGGCATGCAAAGTCGCAGTGTAGGCCTTCGTCACGGGATATCAACTCATTCGAAAAGCTTAGTCCTGGCATAAGCCCTCGTTTCTTGAGCCAGAAGATGGAGCAAAAGCTTCCAGAGAAGAAGATACCTTCTACCGCAGCGAATGCGACGAGCCTCTCCGCAAAGTTGGCTTTTTCGATCCAGCGTAGGGCCCACTCTGCTTTCTTCTTCACGCAGTCCAATGTCTCGATAGCATTGAATAGTTTGTTTCGCCCTTGAGGATCTTTGACATAAGTATCTATAAGGAGAGAGTAAACCTCTGAGTGAATATTCTCGATCGCGATTTGGAATCCATAGAAGAATTTGGCTTCTGTGTATTGCACCTCTGCCACAAAATTTTCAGCCAAGTTCTCATTGACAATGCCGTCGCTAGCCGCAAAGAAGGCTAACACGTGCGATACAAAATGTTTTTCCCCATCATTCAAGCTTGCCCAGTCCTTTAGGTCTTGGCTCAGATCTATTTCTTCTGCAGTCCAGAAGCTGGCTTCCGCTTTTTTATAAAATTCCCAAATGTCTTGGTGCTCGATAGGGAATAGCACAAATCTGTTTTTGTTCTCTTGTAAAATAGGCTCGTTCATAATGTTTGAGTTGTCTTGTGTGAAGTTATCGGTTAGAAAAATATTCAGTCAATACAGTCTGATTTTCGGCTCCTGGCTGACCAATAATTAGCGCCTATTGTCCCTGTTTCAGCACTTGTCTACCCTGCTCTGTCATTGACGCTTTTGGCCTTTTCGGAAGGCAACACAAACCTAGTGAAGGCGATCGAAAGCGCAAAAAATATTTGTGGTGAGCACGAAAAATGCAATCGCGAAGGCTGCGAAAATGGAGGCGCTACATCAGGCTATAGGCGGTTTACGGCACGCTTTTTAGTCAGCGCAGGTGCTGCGCTATTCACGTGTAGAGAACGCCTTGGCTTTCGACTAACTTTTTTGTGGCCCGCCCTGTACGCTATACAGATAGCGCAAGCAATTCATCGCCGTCGTAAGCAAACGGAAGAGCTACCAAAGGCAACGCGAGAATGCTTGTCAGCATACTTATACACGGAGCCCTAGGTACTCTCGAACTAACAAACCACCTCGGTCTCTGGTTACTCCTCTTCAGGTAAGGAATCGGCTTTCTTAATTTCATGGCTGGGTACTCGAGCAGCGGCTTCATTATTTGTTTGTTTGACCATCGGGTTATTGGTTTGCTGCCTCATTGAGCATTTTTAGCATGAAAACATACTTACGCATCCTCTCTTACGCCGGCTCCATACGGCAGCTTACCCCACTATACCTGCTGGCGACGGTGCTGGCGACGGTGCTGGGGCTAGTCAACTTGACATTGCTCATCCCGCTCCTCAAGGTACTATTCAATCAAGCCGATGTGAGCGAAATACTTGGCAGCATATCCAAGCCTACGCTGACGCTGAGTCTTAGCTATCTCAAGGACTTATTTAACTACCACTTTGCCTATGTCATCATTACACAGGGGCGGTTGAGTGCCCTCTACCTAGTATGTGGCACAATTGTGATCGCCACATTGCTCGCGAACGTCTTCCGGTATTTGGCCAGAGCCATTATTGCTGTACTCTGTACCAACGTAGTATCTAGGCTTAGGAGCATGCTTTTTGACAAAATACTTCGGCTGCCCGTCCGGTATTTTACAGACCAGAACCGTGGAGACTTTATAGCACGGGTCATGAGCGATGTGCAGGAGGTAGAGCATGCTGTGGACCATGTCTACAAAACGCTTTTCAAAGATCCCATCACCATCATCGGCTTTGCCGTTGTCCTATTCCAGATATCACCCCGGCTCACATTAGTAGCCATCATCGCACTGCCCATTGTGGGTGGTTTTGTAGGCGAATTTATTAGGAGGCTGCTTAAGAAGGCGCTGCGGGGACAGATACTGCTCAGTGGACTGACTAGTGTGGTGGAGGAGACGTTGAGAGGCATTCGCTCCATTTTCACGTTTGATGCTCAGCCATACGCACACAACAAATTCGAGCAAGAGAATCTACACTATGCCCAGGTTAGCCGTGCGATCCTCTTACGCAAGGGCTTCATTCCCGTCCTATCTGAGTGTTTGGGGATTACCATGCTGGCTATACTTATGGCCTATGGCGGCAGGCTCATTCTACTGCAAGAAGCCACTTTCACATCCAGCACCTTCATTACTTACGTCATTATATTTTTTCAGACCTTGATCCCCATTAGATCTATTTCTAAATCACTGGGAGAGATTCAGCGTGGCTTGGCTGCGGGGAAGCGCATATTCACGCTCATAGACATGAAGGCCACGGAAGAGCAAGTAGGAGTACGTCAGCTTGAGAACTTGAAGGAGAGCATCGTCTTCCAGGACGTTAGCTTCGCTTATGACCAAGTGCCTACGCTGCAGCGGCTGAGTATAACTATACCGCAGGGCAAAAAAGTAGCCATAGTAGGGCCATCCGGCAGCGGAAAATCAACCATTATTGGGCTGCTCAGCGGCATCTATCAGCCTACGGCCGGTACCATCACCATAGACGGTATCCCCACACAAGATTACGCTCCTAAGTCACTCAGGCGACTAATCAGTGTAGTGACGCATGAGACAGTGCTGTTCCATGACACGGTGTACAACAACATTACCTTGGGCAGGCCTGAAGGCACTTCAGCGGAGGCCGTAAAGGCTGCCGCACGCGTAGCTGATGCGCACGACTTCATCACGGCCTTACCAAAGGGGTATGAAACTATCGTAGGCGCCAAATACAGTCAGTTGTCCGCCGGGCAGATGCAGCGAATTGGGATAGCCCGCGCTGTATTACAGCAGCCTTCGATCTTAATTCTGGACGAGGCCACTACAGCGCTGGATAGTGTGGTAGAAAAGCGAGTACAGGGATCGCTAAATAACTTTATGCAGGGTAAGACCTTGCTAATCATCTCTCACAACCTACGCAGTGTCCGCGACGCCGATGAGATCTGGGTCTTAGATGCCGGGGAGGTGGTAGCACATGGAACGCATGAAGGGCTGCTGCAACAAGATGGCCTGTACAAGCGTCTGACTACGGCGCATTAGGAATCTATGCACATGCTGTGGTAATCACGGAGCGCTCCGTGAATTATCTGAACACCTCTTCTCAGCAAGCAGTATGGTCAAAGGTTCATGGCCCGGGGAATAACCATAGCTTGATGGCCAACGAAGTAATGCTGCATACCTAGGTCTGCGAAGATCGACTTCCCAGTAAGCGGCGAAAAGTAGACAGTATAGCATGTTATTCTATAGATAAGCGCGTATATTGCACGCCAGACAAGCAAGTCGGCCTACCGCCTTGGTACATGCCAGGGAGGAAAGTCCGGGCAACGCAGAGCGCCCTACTTCCTAACCGGAAGGCGCTTGGTCTCAAAGCCAAGTGACAGCAAGTGCCACAGAAAATAAACCGCCCTACTTGATTAGAACTGTGTAGGGTAAGGGTGAAAAGGTGGAGTAAGTGCCCACCGCCTTGCTGGTGACAGCAAGGGTACGGCAAACCTTGGGGGTTGCAAGGCCAAATAAACGCTGCATTGTTGCATCACGGGTGGCTCGCTCGTGCTACAGCGTGGGTAGGCCGCTAGAGGCTATGAGTGATCATAGTCCCAGATAAATGGTAGGCATGCTTTTTTTAGGTTTGGGCATACAGAACCCGGCTTACAGGCTTGCTTGTTTTTTTACAGAGTCTTTCCCGCCATACCGCCACACATACCAATACTTTCCTAATGGCTCGCCCGCTTGAGCCGATCGTTAATGGCTTTGCCTATCCCCGCATCAGGGACAGGCGTTGCTAGGATGACCTCTACTGGCAATGCATCGAGCGTGCGCATGGCTGCAAACAATCGTTGGGCAGCTTCGCGTAAACTTCTTGAGGGGGAGAGCACCACTTGCCGCTCAGGAGCAATGGCAGGGTGCAGCCGATCAAAGGCAAGAATACCTACCTCTTGCGGTGAATACTGGGCCAGCAGTGCGTCTAAGTCGCCTATGCGCAAAGGCTTAGTGGGAGCATAGTGGCTGGTTAACATTCCCGGTACTTGGGGAGCAGTATCTGCTGCAGGCTCCAGGATAGACACGGGACCAATGGCTTCCTCAATAGCTTCTACACTAATGCTCCCCAGACGGTAGATGACCGGCTTTGCTCGCTCAAATCCTACAATGGTGGATTCTAGCCCTACCACACAGCTTCCTCCGTCTAATATATATGGAATGTTCCCCCCCAGCTGCTGCTGTACGTGCTGTGGCGTGGTGGGGCTGATGTAGCCAAATGGATTGGCACTAGGGGCGGCTAATGAGAAGGGT
Organism: Bacteroidota bacterium; assembly: GCA_038526075.1. Lineage (GTDB taxonomy): Bacteria > Bacteroidota > Bacteroidia > Cytophagales > Amoebophilaceae > JBCBHC01. Next base: position 4,584 of record JBCBHC010000045.1, read on the forward strand.
AGCTGCCGTAGCAGCGACAAGGCCAAACTATGCTGTGGCATACGCACCCCCACGCTGGGAAGCCCCGCAGTGACGATGTCTGGAATGCGGGAGTTCTTTTCTAGCACCAGCGTCAAGGGACCTGGCCAGAAATACTGCGCAAGCTGCATGGCGGTGCTGGGCCACGGGGTAGTAAAAGACTGCGCCTGCGCCATACTGCCTACATGCACAATTAAGGGATCGAAGCTGGGGCGCTGCTTGGTAGAGAATATGGTGGAGATGGCTGCCGTATCATATGCATTGCCTGCCAGCCCATAGACTGTTTCCGTGGGAATAGCCACGACTTGGCCAGCCGTTAGTAGCCGCTGGGCATACAGTATGTCTGAGCCAATAATAGCCATCGAGGATTAACAAGACTTGATCATGCTGCCAGCGCCATGTGTGTGCTGGCACGCTGCGTACGCAAAGTTAAAAAAGAGCACGCCCCTTTTGCGATGCGCCTCCAACTTCTCTATATTCGGCCGTTACAAATTAATAGCGCAGCTTTATGAGCCAGAGCACAAAACTGATGCTGAAGTTTACAGCTATTGTACTGGTGCTATTTGCATTAGGCATCCGTTGGCGATACATTATAATTCCAGTCTTGAATGTCAGCCAGTTCTGGCTGGTGGTGGGCGCCTTTTTTCTATTGCTGATCACTGGAGGTTGAGGCAACCAGCACAGCCAGCACACACGAGAGCCAAATATTTGACCATCAACCGAGCATGAGGTATCCTGGGCCTTTCTCTGTCTAGGGAAAGCGCTGGGTGTCGCAGCAATTTTTTATGTGCAGCAACCGATAGGGGGGATACAGCCTGGAGCGTATTGCTCAAGAATCCGTACTTGTGGGCGCTGCGTTCAAACATCGATCTGCATACGCAATGTGTGCCTTTTGAAAACACCATAACTACCATGGAGAAAATATCTTATTACACAGAAGAGGGCTTCAAGAAGCTCCTAAACGATCTTCATCTACTCAAAACCAAAGAACGCGCCCACGTAGCCCAGCAGCTATCGGACGCGAGGGAAAAAGGCGACCTGAGCGAGAACGCCGAGTATGATGCCGCCAAAGAGGCACAAGAAATCCTAGAGAACAAAATCAATCAGCTAGAGCAAGTCCTATCACAGGCCCGTGTTCTTGCCTCAGCTTCTTATTTCTAATTTTCACCTTGGAGAGAATAGATACTTTGGAGGTATCCACCTCAGCCTCTGATAGAACGCGG
>JBCBHC010000046.1:0-5810 GCA_038526075.1 Bacteroidota bacterium
CTCTCAGAAGCTAAGTTGACTAAGTTTGTGGTAGTGGGTGATGAGAGCCGCAGCCTTCCCCTCAGCTGGCATACATATACTTGCCCTTCACTGGCTTGGACGTGATACGCAGAACCAACTGACTTAATTACCTTCCCTTGCATACAGCACGTCTTTACACATAAGCGAGCGACGTAATAAGCCGTTTATAATGGGGCGCTCCCAAATAACACTACACGAACAAATACCTTCACCGATCTACTTCTCCTAATACAATATCTACTGAACCTAGGGTGGCTATTAAATTAGAGATAGTATGACCCTTGGCCATAGTAGATAATACGGATAAGTTGGCAAAGCTAGGTGTACGCACCTTGCAGCGGAAAGGCTTGTCACTATCTTTTTGCGCACGGAAAAAGAACCCTAGCTCTCCACGTGGGTTCTCAGCCCGCACATACAAGTTCTGTGCTGGCGCACGCACTTTTTTAGGCACCAACTGCTGTGGATTGAAACCAGAAGTACGCTTCAAGTCATTGGTAAGCCTATCGAGGCACTGTTCTACGATCTTAAGTGACTCTTTACACTCCTGTATGCGTACCCAAGTTCTATCCCAGCAATCCCCTAACACACCCATAAGCCCTTCCCCTATTGGAATATCAAAGTCTAACTTTGGATACACCGAGTATCCATCTACTCGCCTGAGGTCGAAACGCAGCCCTGAAGCCCTGACCATCGGCCCTGAGACGCTATGATCGATAGCTAAAGCCATGGGTAATACTCCTATGTTAGCTGTTCTCTGGATAAAAATCTTATTCTCTAAGATCAACGTATCTATTTCTGTAAGCTGAGGACGCAAGTGCTGCACTAACTCTTGGCAACGCTCTTCAAAACCCACAGGTAAGTCGTAGTACAATCCACCTATCCATATGTAATTGTAAAGCATCCGTGCACCAGAAGCCCACTCCAAGAGCCGCAGTATGTGTTCACGATCACGCATGAGCCACAGAAAGCCTGTAAAAGCCCCTAAATCTACCCCATAAGTGCCTATGGCCATGAAGTGTGAAGCCAAACGGTTAAGTTCTGCCATGAGCACCCGAATATATTCTACTCGAGTAGGAAGCTGACCGTTGATACCAAGCATTTGCTCTACGCCCATAGCAAAAGCATGCTCGGAATTCATCGCAGCGAGATAGTCCATACGGTCAACAAAGGGAATAATTTGATTGTAGGGAAGCGCTTCGGCATGCTTCTCAAAACAGCGGTGCAGGTACCCTATGTGCGGAACTACATCTACTACTATCTCACCATCGGTGATAACTTCTAGCCGTAGGATACCATGGGTAGAAGGGTGCTGCGGCCCTATGTTCAGTAACATCTCTCCCGTCTTTAAGTCCTGGGGCAGATGCTTAGTAGGTGCTGACTGGGTCAAGTACGCGATCTGTTGCATCTCTGCATTAAGATAGATGGAAGACATACGAAACAAGATAACAGAACATGGCTTGAGAGCAGAAAGCACGCAAGTAGAAAGCGAGTGTAAGCCGCAGTATAAGCTCCATTGAATTAGCTTAAAAGCTATCCGAGGAATATTTACGCGACAACGCCAATCAGCGCTCCTACCGAAAGGAGCGGGGCATAAGACTCAAGCAAATGTGATAGCGTAGGTCATCTCCCCAGAGATACCATCAAAATAGAAATATCGGCTGGGGATACACCGCTGACTCTAGCTGCTTGACCTAGGGTGACTGGCCTAATCTTTTGGAGCTTCTCTCTGGCTTCTGTAGATAAAGCTTTAATAGCATTATAGTCAAACTTAGAAGGGATGCGATAATGCTCCAGCCGTTGAGATTTAGCTACAAACTCTTGTTCACGCTGGATGTACTGTTCATATTTCAATTGTATCTCCGCTTGCTCCAACACCTCCTGTGTGTAGGGCTCAAGCTGTTGATGTAATACGGAGCTTGCACTACTAATTGCTTGTATATTCAGCTCAGGCCGCTTGAGAAGCTGATAGGCAGACTGCTTTTCTTGCAATAGCGCCGAGCCCAATTCCTGTAGTCGCGTATTAATGTCTTCTGGGGCAAACTTCCAGGCTTTGAGCACTGCTAAAAGCTTGTCTATTGCTACTTTTTTTCTGTCAACACGTGCCAACCGATCTTCTGTAGCTAGACCTAGTTGATGCCCAATGGGCGTTAGACGCAAGTCAGCATTGTCTTGCCGTAACAGTATGCGAAACTCAGCTCTAGAAGTAAACATCCGGTATGGCTCGTCTGTAATCTTAGTAGTCAAGTCGTCAATTAGTACGCCTATGTAAGCATCTGATCTAGACAAGACTAACGGTGGATGGTTTGTAATTTTTAGGTGCGCATTAATACCTGCCATGAGACCTTGGCAGGCCGCCTCTTCGTAACCTGTGGTACCATTAATCTGACCGGCAAAGTACAAATGACTAATAAGCTGTGTTTCTAGTGTGCTTCGTAGTTGTATAGCAGGAAAATAGTCGTACTCTATAGCATAACCGGGCCGAAACATTTTAGCGTTCTCAAAGCCTGGAATTGCACATATCGCCTGATATTGAACTTCTTCGGGTAATGACGTAGAGAAACCATTAACATATATTTCTACGGTATTCCAACCCTCTGGCTCTACAAATATTTGATGTCGTTCTCGCTCAGCAAAGCGCGTAATTTTGTCCTCTATAGAAGGACAATATCGAGGACCTGGACTTTTTATACGGCCATTGAACATAGGCGACCGATCAAAGCCATGTCTTAAGCGCTTATGTACTTTTGGGTTGGTGTAAGTGATGTAGCAGCTCCGCTGCCGCATTAGTGGTTGGGTAGTATCTGAGAATGAGAACTTGCCAGGATTAGCATCTCCAGCTTGCTCTTCCATTCTATGGTAATCCAGCGTTCGTCCATCTACACGAGGAGGGGTTCCTGTTTTCATCCTGCCCGCCTCAAATCCTAAGCTTATCAACTGCTCTGTTAGCCCCTTTGCTGCTCGTTCTCCAGCCCTGCCTCCCCCAAACTGCTTCTCTCCAATGTGTATACAGCCATTCAGAAAAGTACCGCTAGTTAAAATTACAGCTTTAGCCTTAATCTCTAGCCCCATACCTGTTTTTATGCCTATTACTCTACCCTCTTCTACTAAAATTTCGTGTACCATCTCTTGCCAGAAATCTACATTAAGTGTATCCTCGAGAGACAATCGCCAAGCTTCTGAAAACCGCATTCGATCATTCTGCGTTCTAGGACTCCACATCGCAGGCCCTTTGGATCTATTGAGCAGGCGGAACTGAATCATAGACTGGTCCGCTATGATCCCTGACATCCCCCCTAACGCATCTATTTCACGTATGATCTGGCCCTTAGCAATGCCTCCCATGGCAGGGTTACAAGACATTTGTGCAATGGTGTTCATGTTCATGGTGGCCAAGAGTACCTTAGAGCCTAGCTTGGCCGCCGCCGCCGCCGCTTCGCAGCCAGCATGGCCAGCACCTACCACTATAACGTCATATTTTGGGAACATAGCGTATATCTATGGGCATACTTGGGCACAATACCCGGGAGGTGGCTACAAATCCATAGTAAGCCCTTTCAAGAGGTTACTTACTTGCGCTACTGAAGTATTATCATACCTGAGCCAGTGAACAAGTTTGTGTCTCTGAATAGAAGCTACTTATGTCTACGGTAAAGAGTAAAGATTATTCCTTTAAAAGCCCCATCATTTTCACCACTTGTGGGGTGCTGGCCAAAGGCTTGCGCGGCTATGATGTTGATCTCTTTAAGAAAGTGATTTACGCAAGCCACTTGTACTACTACGGTGTATCGGATACCATTGCGAACGTAACATAGCGTACCCAAAATACGTAGCGCCTTTTGGGATCTAACAGTCTAGCATAGTATGCGTTCATCAGGCAGCCAAAGGTACTAAAGTCGGGATGTATCTGAGCAGTGATATTCTCCCTTTGCGAACAGCTCTCAAGGCCATGTCATGTGCCTGCAATTCGCTAATTTCGGCATGCTATGAAGAAAGTTGCATTTCACACCTTAGGCTGTAAGCTCAATTTTGCAGAGACCTCCTCCATAGGTCGACTATTCGAAGCAAGAGGATTTCAAAAAGTCTCCCTGCAAGATCAGCCTGATATACTGGTTATTAACACCTGCTCTGTGACCAATAATGCAGACAAAAAGTGCCACAAGCTAGTCAGAGAAGCACTTGGCATAGCGCCTAACATTTTTATTGTAATTGTGGGATGTTATGCACAACTCAAGCCTCAAGAGATTGTACAGATTCCTGGCGTGGACGCTGTATTAGGAGCTAGTGAAAAGTTCCAGCTTCTAGATCTCATCACTAATTTTGACAAAAGGGCTGCTCCAGAGGTCTACGTACAACCTATCAAAGCGGCTAAAGCTTTTGCTCCTTCTTACTCTATGGGAGATCGTACCCGGACCTTCCTCAAGGTACAAGACGGCTGTAACTACCACTGTTCATTCTGTACCATTCCCCTAGCCAGGGGTAAAAGCCGTAGTACATCTATAGAGAGTGTCGTACAGCAAGCTCGAGAGATAGCACAGAAAGACATTAAGGAAATCGTACTGACGGGCATCAACTTAGGAGACTACGGCATTATCGACAACAGACGGAAGACCAACTTCCTATCGCTCATTCAAGTCTTAGACGAAGTTACTGACATCAAACGGTTTCGCATTTCGTCCATTGAGCCAAACTTACTCAGCGAGGACATTATCACCTTTGTAGCACAGTCCCAGCGCTTTATGCCTCACTTTCACATTCCCCTTCAGTCAGGTAGCAATAAAATTCTCAAACGCATGCGCCGCCGCTATCAACGTGAGCTATATGAGGATAGAATAGCGGCCATTCTAGCCCAGCTGCCCCAGTGCTGTATCGGCGTAGATGTCATTGTAGGCTTTCCTGGCGAAACAGAAGAGGACTTTTTAGCTACTTATCACTTCCTGAACGAATTACCTATCGCTTACCTGCACGTTTTCCCTTACTCTGAACGTGATAATACTGCTGCCATACAGCTGTCTGACGTAGTACCGCTCCAGGAGCGCTCCAGACGCGCCAAAATGCTGCGAATACTCTCTGAGAAAAAGCTCCGATACTTCTATGAAGCCCACTTGAACAATATTGCCACTGTACTCTTTGAGCAAGAAGAGAATGAAGGTACTATGCAAGGCTTTACTGAAAACTACATTCGCGTCATAGCCCCTTACGAAGCGCAACGCGTTAATACGCTCCAGCCTGTGCAGCTAAAGAATATAAACAATACTGGCCTTATGGAAGTCACTTACAGGGCCAACAAGCCTGTGCTCTCTACCGAGGCAGCATACACGCAATTAGCCAGAACAGAATGTAGAGTAGTGTATTAGAAGGCTATTGAGCTGTTTTTTTAAGTCCAGATTTGCCCTTACTTTTGCTTTGCTATAGCATATTCCACTATTTTGTCCGATGGTGTAATTGGCAACACGTCTGGTTTTGGTCCAGAAGAGTCCAGGTTCGAGCCCTGGTCGGACAACTGTTGGGGTAGAGCATTATTTTTCTAAGTCCCTAAAACTGCGCATCACTTATGACCAGAAATTCCCGCAATGTTTCTGTCACAATTCTATGGATTGCCATAGCACTTACCACGCAAACCATCTCAGCTAAACAGCGTAAAGCTGCACCAGCACCCCTCCAAGAAGTTACTCCTAACCGCGCTGAAAAAGCGCTAGAAGAAAAACTAAAAGAGCAGCGAGAAATAGAAGTAGATAATGCATTGCGAAAGTAAGGGCAAATCTGGACTTAAAAAAACAGCTCAATAGCCT
>JBCBHC010000047.1:0-5737 GCA_038526075.1 Bacteroidota bacterium
TTAACGCCTACCAAGCTTCTTGCCCAGTTTGAAGAAGAAGGCAAGCTGCAAGAAAAAGAGTGCTTGGAAGCGTTAATCCATCAGGATTCATAGCAACAAACTGCTCACCCACTTTCTTCCGTTCGTATCTTTTCCATATGTACTTGATCAGCTCGCTGTAGAGCCCTGTCATGTTGCTCTTGACAGCTTTTTGTCTGGCTTTTTTTTGTGGTTTAGTTAGCTCTTGGGCCCACAGTGCGCAGAGCATTTGTGCGTTGATGGGAATGTGCGCAATGCCATGCACAGCAGGATTAGCGCGTAAGAAATCGAGGAGTTCGCCATCGCGCTCTTTGAGGTAAGTGAGGCGACTTTCAAGTGCTTTTTCTTTCCTATGCCGGCCTCGACTTTTGGCTTTTGCAAGCTGCTCACTCAACTGCGTTTTCTTGTTCTGAAAGTAAGTCGTGACATACTCTCTTACCTGCTCGTTATTGAAGCCAATGTTCTCGACCAATAGTCCGTACTTATTATTATCATCTACTACTTCACGTTCCTTATCTACGCCATAAGGCCGAGAGATCCACAGACGGTGAGCGTGTTTCCCTTGATGTTTTGCTTGCTCTATAATCTCAGTACTTGCGCCATAGTGCTCATCTAGACCGTCTAAGATAATCAATACCTTGTCTGAGCGCTCTTTTAGTTGCTGAGTAATGTATGCTTTGAGATTTTTGAAATCTTGCGTATTGAGTTTGTGCACGTTAAAACACTCTCTTGCAATGGCTGTTTCTAGATCTTCTTTTGTTTTTTCACTTTTTCCATTGTACGTGCTGCGCTTTAAGTTCCGGACAGGCAGTACGTACACCGCTTTAAATCTGTCGGCATACCACTTTCCATGGGCCCACATGTGGGCAATCTTGTGACAGAGGGTAGTCTTGCCTATCCCGGCGCGGCCTACCAGCAGCACAGTGCGGATGTCATGGCCATCGCGTTTATCAAAGAGCTGCTCCATGGTAATGGCAGTCTTCAGCCCATGGATGCGTTCGTAGGTTTGTAGGAGCTGCTGACGCTGTTGGCCTGTCTTGCTGTCTTTTTCTTCGCACTCGCTTTTCATCACGTGCTCCCTTTTGACGATAGCCAGCTGAATATAGGATTTCTCGATGGGCCACTTGTCGTCTAAAGAGCGGATGGTAGCGTAGTGAGTTTTGTAGTAGTTGCGGAGATTATTTTGTATGTGCTCCGATGCTTTTTCGCTGCTCTCTGTAGAAGAATTCACTTTTTCATCATCCTGGCTGCTTTGCGTTTTACACAGCAACTCTTCTACACCATCTAGCTTATTTAAAACTTTTGCAGTATTCGTATCGTTCTTATCTAAAACTTCTGCATTACCTGTGTCAATGTGATTACGTAGGCTTTTGTTGTGTGCCGTGCGTTCTTCTGCTCCTTGTCTCAAGCCTTCTTTAACAGCACAAAAAGCTGCGCACACTGCGCCCGATGTCCCCACCATCTGATCTCTCGCTATTGTGCTCACGGAAACGTTATTCAAGCTATGTTCTGTGGCACTTCGAGTAACTGCTCCCCAGTTATCGTGAGCGTTTTTACACTTCTTGTTCGAAGCGGTACTAGATACATTTCTGCTGCGTTTACGGGAAGGTGATAAGGAGTTACCAGGCACCTTTTCGTCATGATCTATTGCATCTGAAGTATCTTGACTTACCCGTTGTCTTTGCGTCTGTGGGCCTTCCAGCACGTAAGTTCGTTCGCGCTTACTGCCACTATACTCGGAGCCATTCACAGACAGCTCATGCTCGCTAGCGCAGGCGCTTGCCAGTAGGACGAGCACAAAGCGTAAAAGATCGTGGTATTGATGTTCAAGCATTTTGTTCTAGTCAAGGCGCCTTTTTTTCATGTGGCTTGGGCGCTGGTTCCAAGATAAACATAGCTCCCCGTGACTGTTGAGTTCTTTGCAATAGCTGCTGGAAAAGCGCTTGAAGAGCCTTTAAGTTGTCTTGCGCGGATGAAACAATTAACTCTATGGACTTGAGGCTATTTTCTATGCGCTCCTTAAGCGCAGGATACCCTTTCAGTCTACTGGCTTGCTGCTGTGCCTGTTGAAAATAATGTTTAGCCTGACTACATGCCGCGATTACATCCTTGTAGGCATCAATAGATGCAATGTAGTTACGTTTGTTCGCGTACTCCTCACCTCTGCTAAGATAGCCTTGTGCTTGCTCGTACTGTTTCTCTCCTTCCTTTACATCGTCGTTGATCTGCTTGACTAGTGCTTGCAAAAAACGACTAGCAGAAGGTTGAGCGAGTGCTTCCGTTGTAGTACGACGGATCGACGCTATCTCACCTGATACTTCCTGGAGCTGTTGCTTTACTTGTTGAAGTATTTTTTCATGGTCGGAAGCTGTAGCCTCGAGCTTGCTTACCCTTGCCTCTAGCGCGCCAACACGTGCTAGGAACATTTTGTGATTGCTCTGTACTGTGTCGGAAAGTGGTTTTTGACCTGCTTGGAGCGATTGTAGTTGCTTACCAGCCGCCTGCATAATGGTAGCTAGGAAGCGCTTTTTGTCCGCTTCTGTAGTAGCTCTTGATACAAGATCGCTCACCATCTTTTCGACCTCTTCTTCGGCTAGCCTTGGGTTGAGCGTTAAACGCTTCAAAGCGTTACTTATTGCTTCAGAGATATTGTCAATTGCATCAGGCGGCTGGGTGCGTGGCTTCTTGGCACGTCTGTTGTCCTCTAGGCTAATTCGTTCTTTCCGTAATACCTCTCTGAGGCTTTCCTTGATGTCGTCCTTTGTGGGGATCTTGCGGGACAATGATTGAATACCCGTTTTGATATCTTCTCTTACCATTTCAATTTGATTCTCTATTACCTCCGCACTGTCCGAAAGACTCTTAAACTGCAGGACGTTGTCTTTTCTCCCCTTATCTAATGCTGAAGACAGTTGCTCTAATTTCTCATTATTGAAGCGCTCCTGTACAATCTGGTGTGAGCCCGGCACTGTGACGGACTTCGAACTGCTGCTCGAAGCCTGCGCACTGATTGCCTGCTTATTGCCTACTCCACTGCTATTCACTATAGCCAACGCCTTCTTCTTGTCGCCCTCTGACGGTGCTTCCATCGAGAGGGGAAATATTTGTATGCTGGTGCAACTGTGTATCATGAGTAACAAACACAGCCCTTGGGCTACTTGAGCCGACGTTTTAGGATGCTCTTTCATAGGCTTGGTATTCTAGTAATATTGGATCTGCTAGCGCTGTAATAGCGATGATATCTTCTGCTTGTGGGGAAATTCTCATACTGTATGCTTTGAGCTAATGGATTGTCTCCGTTACGCTCTTTTGGCTTTGTGTTAGTTAACCCTATCGGTCAGAGGTGGTAATGGTGGCGTATGGCCATTGGAACCTAGACCTTAGCATAGTATACAAGTGTTTTAAGGGTTAAACATGGCCGCTAATGTAAATTTCCTTACAAGATTGTGCAAGCGCTTTGTGGCGTAACCCTCGCAAGGGTTTACAAGAAGCTTCCTCAAGAACTAGGCACGGGTTCCCTGGCAATGCTGTTGGCCATGGGGGGGTGGTTAGCCTGGCGCCAGGCTGGAAGCCTGCCTCGTAAATGTATTAGCTTTATGCGCTCCCTGGGGTATAGCAGCCCTCGGGCCTGTGTAACTGACTGCATCGCCACAGCACCAAGCGCATGAAAACACTCCGACTCATTCTTAGCGACCAACTCAGCAGCCAACACAGCTGGTTTCAGCAAGTACGCTCCGACGTAGTCTATGCCCTGATAGAAATCCCCCCGGAGACCAATGCCATAAAGCATCATGTGCAAAAGCTCCTAGCCACCTTCGCCGCCATGCGTGCATTCGCTGCGCAATTGCGGGAGGCAGGGCACCGCGTCGAGTACGTAGCCATAGATGATGTACGCAATCAACAGCAGCTGGACACAAATCTGACATGGCTGATCTCCAAGTACCAGGCTACGCACTTGGGCTACCCACTACCGGACAACTACCAGCTCGACGTGCAGCTCCGAGCCTTCTGCCAGCAGCACAGTATAGCAGCCGAAGCTACCGACACCGAGCACTTCTACACTACGCGTCATGAGCTACAACAGTTCTTCGAGGGGAAGAAGCAGCTAGTCATGGAGACCTTCTACAGGTATATGCGCCGTAAGCATCAGATACTACTCGAAAAAGACGGTAAGCCCGTGGGAGGACAGTGGAACTTTGATCAGGAGAACAGAAAGAAGTGGAAAGGCGAAGTGGATATCCCTGCTACCTTCCCGTTACAGAATGACTGTCGTGAAATTAAAAAAGCGCTGGACCAGGCTAACATCCCATATATCGGCACAGTGGATGCCCAGGCCGTACAGTGGCCTATCACCAGCGTACAGGCATTGCATTTGCTACGACACTTCCTGGAGACGTCCTTGGCCTACTTCGGCACCTATCAGGATGCTATGACCATACAGTCGTGGTATCTATTCCATTCCCGTATCTCCTTTGCCCTCAACGTCAAGCTTATCACGCCCCAGGAGGTAATCAAAACCACCATTAACTACTGGCAGGAGCATCAAAACGTAGTTTCTATAGCACAGGTAGAAGGATTCGTCCGGCAGATCCTAGGATGGCGCGAGTTTATGCGGGGTGTCTACTGGGCCTATATGCCAGACTATGCCGCGAAGAACTACTTCGGCCACACGCGTTCACTCCCCCAGTACTACTGGACAGGAAATACCAAGATGCGCTGCATGCAGCATGCGATTACCCAGTCCCTCTCACAAGCATATGCGCACCACATCCAGCGGCTGATGGTGACCGGTAACTTTGCGCTCTTGGCCGGCATCCACCCCGATGCGGTGGATGCCTGGTATCTGGGCATCTACATAGATGCTTTGCAATGGGTAGAGATTACCAACACGCGGGGCATGAGTCAGTTCGCGGACGGCGGTATTGTCGCCACCAAGCCCTACATAAGCAGCGCCAACTACATTCACAGGATGAGCGACTACTGCAGCGACTGCTACTATGACCCCAAGCAACGCCACGGCGACCGTGCTTGCCCCTTCAACAGCCTCTATTGGCACTTCTTTGTCCGGCACAGAGATCTATTGCAGCGTAATCGACGCGTGAGCATGGTCTACCACCTAGTAGACAAGATGCCTGCTACAGAGCGAAAGGCAATTATGGAGTGTGCAGCACATCACTTGGCCAACCTGGAGGAGCTTTAGCAACAAGAGACCCGTGCGGACGCCGCTACACAGCATCTGTATGCTGGGCAACATAGGCATCTGATACCGCATAGACACGCGTTGACGCTCTGGGTCTAGCGGAGCACGCTGCGTCTTCTTGTGTTACGGGTATGGGTTATGAAGCTTGTAACGCCTGCTTGATAAGTGCTTCTAGCGAGAGTTCGCCGGTATGGCCCTTGCGTACTCGGGCAACGGCCTTTTCCGCTGTCGGCTTGCCAATGCCTAGCTTGGTAAGGGCGGCTAATGCCTCCTGGTCCACTGATTGCGTGCCAGAGGACGCGACCATTGCGTCGCTGCTAGCCAATAGCTCGGGACGGAGTTTCCCCTGTAGCTCCAATACGATCCGTTGGGCGGCCTTGTCGCCTATACCTTTAATTGTCTTAAGGACTTGTGTCTGTCCGTTGGCAATGACTTGCTCTAATTCCCTAGGACTGAGCGAGGATAAAATAGTTAGCGCAGTGCGTGGCCCTACGCTGTTGACATTGATCAAGTGCAGAA
>JBCBHC010000048.1:0-5639 GCA_038526075.1 Bacteroidota bacterium
CTATTTTTGCTTCTCCACTCGCCAGGAAGCTAGCACAAACCCATGGCTGCGATTTGGCAACTATCCAAGGAACTGGCCCTAACGGCCGGATTGTCAAGCACGATGTGGAGGCGGTCTTGGCTAGCCAAGCAGCCCTACTACCCTCCCCCAGTACCACCACTCCTTTGCCTACTGCCCCTCATCAAGAAGCTTACCAAGACATCCCCGTGTCTACCATGCGTAAGACCATTGCGAAACGCCTCTCTGAGAGTGCGCACAGTACTCCGCATTTTTCATTAACGATCCAGGTGAATATGGATAAGGTGGTAGGTGCTTATCCAGGCATTAGCGCCTATGCGCCTGTGAAAGTATCCTTTAATGATTTCATCCTCAAGGCTACTGCCATGGCTTTGAGGAAAAATCTAGCAACCAATGTAGCTTGGCTTGGCAATAGTATCCGGCACTACCAGCACATACACATAGGCGTGGCCATGGCCGTGGAGGACGGTCTGTTAGTTCCAGTGGTACGCTTTGCCGACCAGAAATCCCTGGCCCAGATTGCAGCAGAGGTACAATCATTGAGTAAGAAGGCCCACGAACAGCAACTCATGCCTAAAGATTGGGAAGGAAATACTTTTACCGTCTCTAACCTAGGGATGATGGGGATAGAAAGCTTTACCCCCATCATTAATCCGCCTGCCGCCTGTATATTGGCTGTTGGCGAAATAAAACAGGAGGCTGTAGTAAAAGCCGACGCTGTAGTACCAGGTTATGTCATGAAGGCGACCTTAGCGTGTGACCACAGAGCCATTGATGGCGCTACAGGCGCTGCATTCTTAAAGAGCTTTAAAGAACTATTAGAGAATCCCGTTAGCATGCTTGTGAGCTGAGCATGATCATGTACAAAACACGCTCTTGATTGAATTCAGGGCTTCGAAATCCTGGATACAGTATCCGATGAGCCAAAAGCCATGGACAGATAACCGCAGTTACGCGATTAAAAGCATGCAAGAAAATAAACAAATACACTCTACGACCGTCATCGCTATTATGCACAACAATGAGGTAGCCATTGGCGCAGATGGTCAAGCTACGCTAGGTGATACCATCGCCAAAAGCAATGTTAAGAAGATTCGAAGACTAGCAGATGGGAAGATCATTGCTGGCTTTGCTGGATCTACCGCTGATGCTTTCACGCTGCTGGAGCGTTTTGACGAGAAGCTGCAGAGTTACGCTGGCAACATGAAACGGTCCGCCATCGAGTTGGCCAAGGACTGGCGCACAGACCGCTACCTACGTCGTTTAGAAGCTATGATCGTAGTAGCCAACCGCGAAGAGGTCCTATTATTGTCTGGCACTGGAGATGTGATAGAGCCAGATGATCAGATTGCGTGTATTGGCTCAGGGAGTATGTACGCTCGATCAGCTGCTGTGACACTTAAGAAGCATGCCCCCCACCTCAGCGCGGAAGAAATAGTGCGCGAGAGCTTATGCACAGCCGCTGATATCTGCATTTACACCAATCATAATGTTAATATTGAAAAGCTCACTTAAGGATTTGTTCGTAATCTTATTGCAACACGCCCTCAGTTAGCCCTGAGCATAGTCCCTCTCTCAATACTCATCCTTGGCAATCCTTAGAATATACCGTTCCTCAGCGGGTGCAGGAAAGACGCATACTCTAGTTAGTGCCTACCTACAGCTAGCACTCAAACATCCCGAAAGCTTCTTCCAAATCTTGGCAATAACTTTCACGAACCAGGCTACTCGTGAGATGAAGCAGCGTATCTTAGCCTACCTACACGACTTGTCATGTGGTGTTCCCAGCCCTGTCGCTAAAGAACTCATGCAAGCGAATGGCCTGAGTAAAGCCGCCTTGCAAGCGCGTTCTAAGGAAGTACTCTCCCACATCCTTCATCGATACAGCCACTTCTCGGTCAGCACTATTGATAGCTTCTTCCAGAAGATTATTCGAGGATTTGCCCAGGAGCTAGGGCTACAAAGCGGCTTTGAAATAGTGCTAAACCAAGGGCAAGTACTGGAGACGGCTATCCAAGCACTCATCGATAGCGCACACCAGTCTCCGCAGCTGTGCCAGTGGCTCGTTGCTTTTGCTGAGGACAAGCTGCTGGCAGGTAAACACTGGGATGTCCGCCATGAGCTAATGGCATTGGGCTGGGAATTACTGGCAGAGCCTTTTAGCGTACACGAAGCGCAGCTCAGGGAAGTAATGCACTCTCCCCACGCTATTCGTCAGCTGTCTGAACAACTGCATCGGCAAATAAATTTTTTCGAAACCAAGCTCCAGCACTGGGGGGAGCAAGCGCAACACGCCATACAGCAGGCGGGCCTGGAAGTAGGGGATTTTGCTTATGGCCAAGCAGGCGTGGCAGGGTACCTCACGGGCCTGACTACTCAGAAGCGGTGGATGCCTACGCAACGTGCGTTACGCGCATTGGACCAACCCACGGCGTGGTATAGTAAAACATCTGACCAAGCAAAACGTATCGGCAGCGTGGTGCAGGAAGCCCTATTACCATGTTTACAAAAGGTAGTGTCTTTCTACAATGCGCACCATAAGGCCTACTTCACTGCCCTAGAGGTACGGCACTTTATCTATGCGCTGGGCATTGCAATACAGCTCTTGGAACAGCTTAGTGACTATCGGGACACACACAATGTCATGCTGGTGTCGGACACGACGCTATTTTTACGCAAAATCATTGCCGAGAATGACACGCCTTTCCTGTACGAAAAGGCAGGTACTTTTTACAAGCATTTTCTCATAGATGAGTTCCAAGACATCTCAGGCTTCCAGTGGCGAAACTTGCAGCCACTCATCGCCAACGGCTTGACCGAGGGATATGACAGCTTGGTGGTAGGCGATGTTAAGCAATCAATCTACCGATGGCGCGGAGGAGACTGGAGGCTCTTACTCACGCACCTGGAGCAAGACCTCTCCCCTACGCTGGCTATGTCGCTGGACAATAATTGGCGTAGTAAGCCCTGTATTATTGACTTTAACAATACCTTTTTCGCTAAGGCAACGGCTGCACTGGTACAACACCTGAGCAGCGAACTAACTACGTTAGAAGATGCCCCGCTGCGCAAAGAGCTCTTAACGCAAGTGCAGCAACTAGAACAAGCTTATCGTGATGTGCGCCAAACTTTACCCCCAGGACGTACTACCAAAGAGCAGGGATACGTCAATGTAACACTTGTAGAGGAAGAGATGTCCCAAGACGGAGAATCTAAAAGCTGGCGTGAGGTGGCCAAGGAACAACTCATTGACCGCATAGAAGCATTGCAGCAAGCAGGGATAGCCCTCAAAGACATGGCCATTCTGGTCAGGAACAATGCCGAAGGGCGTGACATAGTCCAAGCGCTGCTTGCGCACGAGCAGTCGTCCAAGGCTGTCCCCCAGTGCCGGTATGAGGTCATCTCTGCGGAATCGTTGTATCTAAGTCATAGCCCCTGGGTAAATATGCTCATCAATGCGCTGAAGTATCTGGGGAATAGCCAAAATATACTAGCCCAGGCCACACTCTGGCATCTGTACCAAGTGTATATCTTACAAAATGATACCGCTGCCTTGGCTGACTATTGGAATGTGGGGAATATGACTCTGCCAGCACCACTCGTCAACCACCGGCACCAGCTACTACAGCTGCCTCTCTATGAACTTGTAGAAGCACTCATCGACTACCTGCAGCTTCGTCAATCCGCCGCAATACCTTTTCTACAAGCTTTCCAGGATGTAGTGCTAGCCTTTGCAGCTGAAGCGCCTTCTAACCTGAGTCAGTTTCTATCGTGGTGGGAAGAACATGGCTGCCAACACGCGTTACCCAGAGTGGAGGGACACGATGCCATTACGCTGATGACTATCCACCAGGCTAAGGGGTTGCAATTCAACGTGGTGATGATTCCATTTTGTGCCTGGGACCTTGACCATAATCCACACCACCCTCCTGTACTATGGTGCAGCACAGATGTAGCTCCATTGCATACCTTCCCTGTGCTGCCAGTGCGTTACAGCAGTCGGCTCAAAGACACTATTTATGCCAGGGACTATTACCAAGAGCACTTACAAGCGCACCTAGATAACCTCAACTTACTTTATGTAGCCTTTACCAGACCCGAAGATCAACTCTACATCTGGGCACCGCGTCCCAGCAAGGTAGCACTCAAGACTACGGCTGACTTGCTGCAACAGACGTTGGTACACCAAACGTCGGACGATATGCCGGATTGGACGCATTGCTGGGATGAAGATGCAGGCATACTGGAGATAGGTCGCCCTGCTGCGCAGGTTGCTGCCCCTCATACCGCACCGCCATGGAGTGAGCCGCCGACGTTAATGCCGGCGTATGAGGCTTCTTTGGTACACGCCTTACTTACAGCGCCGGCTGCAAGCAGTAGCGCTCAAGCCCGCTATGGGAAGTTAGTGCATCATGTGCTAGCCCGTATTACTTACGCAGATGACTTGCCAGGGGTGCTGAGTGATCTGAGAGCTACAGAAGACATTGACCAACAGATACAGGTCAGACTAGAAGCGCAGCTGGTCGCGCTGCTCAATCAGCCTCAAGTTCATGACTGGTTCAGTGCCGACTGGGAGGTAAAAAATGAAGCCACCATCTTGACACCTTCAGGGCAAATGCTGCGGCCAGACAGAGTCCTTATCCAGCCTAACCAAACGGTAGTCATTGACTTTAAAACAGGCATGCCACAACCACACCATAGTCAGCAGATACAAGCCTACACAGCGCTGCTGCGCGATATGGAGCATGCAAATGTGGCAGGCTACCTCCTATATGTAGCTACTGGGCAAATAGTACCTTGCTAAGCCAGTACATCGTTTTAATGAAGTCCCTCCCCATCAAAAATATTGTTTTCGCGCAAAGGTGTGTAGCATTGTGATCTACATACCCAAACCCACCGACTACTTCCGAACCTACGGAGGCGCTGAGCAGTTTTGTATTACCCGTGGCTTACTGGCAACAGCACGTAAACAAAAGAACAATATCATTGAGGCCACTCAAGAGCCATATCCGCTCAAGAGCACTGTATAACCTGAATAGTTACTCTTCTCTTACATTGATACTGTTATGCTGTGCTACTTTCAAGAGGTGAACCAGCTACTTGAAATTCTACGGGGCAGTTCCGTCAGCTCTCTTGATGGAATGTTGGAGGGGGGCAGTAATAGTCAAAAGGTGTATTTGCTGGTCTGACGTAGATGCTGATGGACGTTTCGAATCACTGTTTCGAAATGCGGAAGCGTATTTATTTGTCTCGATAGGGATCCTTTCCAACGGCCTTCAAAGCGCATGCACTTTTCCGTAACTTTAATAAAGAATTGGTTGGGGGTATACCCTTTGTGCTGGGCTTTCTGTGAGAATTCGGACCATAGATGATCGATTCTTAACTGGGCTATTTCTAGTAGATACCAAAAATCGTATAGATCTCTTGGCTCTGTGCGTCCCATAAGTGCACACATTTTTTCTATGAGGACTTCTTCTAGTGGATAGCACAGTAAGCTGAAGGGTACTAAATCAGGGTACGTGATCAACGCATCTTGAGGAACGGGGACTCACAAGCACCTCAAAGTAGATATTACCCGAGGCGAACAACTTATATTCGACCCCGTTCCTCAAGATGCGTTG
>JBCBHC010000049.1:0-5495 GCA_038526075.1 Bacteroidota bacterium
GACGTTCTGAGTGCAGGTTCAGTATTTGTATAGCGCAGCGATACGATGCATCCCCGCGCTCAGTCTACTGGATAGGGGGTGTACAAAAAATTCACAAACCTTTCTTCTACCACCAGCAAGCAGCAAAACTCATCGGGGTCTTTGTAAGCCTGCCGAAAAGCCTCTACCCTATCCTGCGCTATGATTTGACACTGAATCAGCGCATCTAGATATGCGGCATAGTAGTACTGCGCATTGTCAGCCTCTCCAGGCGCTATCAAGAGTGTCCCGACAGCCACTGGCACCTTGGACACGATAAAGATGGGACAGTCGTAATGCCCCTTTCGTCTAATGGTATACGATGCCTCCTGCAGCTTATCAGCCACCTTTACGAAGTCAGCCGAAATGGCCCCCAAGTGCTTGCTATCTAGTGTAGGTTCGTCTGGCATGTGTTATCAGATTGCGTTTGGCTCGGCCCCTTCCTGAGGCCTTCCGTCATAGACATAAGGCACGTTGTCTAGCCCAAAGCTTACGATAGTTTGTCAACTAGCTGGTCGAGCGTGTAGGGCTGCTGCGTACCCGCTGCCATATCCTTGAGCGCAATGGTTTGGGCAGCACATTCCTCTTCGCCAATGACCCCCACGAAAGGAATGCGACATCGATCCGCATACTGCAGCTGCTTCTTGAGCCTGGCAGAGGCAGGGTACAGGATGGCGCAGATGTCCTGTGTACGTAGCGTTGCCAAGACTTTAAGCGCCCATGGCGTCGAGGCATCATCTAACGGTGCCAGCATCACCTGCGTGGTCTGCTCTATGCCAGCAGGGAATAATGCCAGTGACTCCAGCGTTGCATACAGCCTGTCTAACCCAAAGGAGAAGCCGACGCCAGATACATTAGGCAGGCCAAAGACATCCGTCAGATGGTCATAACGGCCTCCGCCCCCAATGCTGCCCCAGGTGGAGTCCTGGAGCTTGACTTCTAAGACCGTGCCCGTGTAGTAAGAGAGGCCACGCGCCAGCGTGGGGTCCAGTAACATCTTGGCCGTGCCTAGCCCCATGGCTTGCACTTGATCGTGTATAGTCCGTAAGTCCTGCAAGGCCGCAGTGGTTACGGGAATATCCTGTAGCCGATTAGTCAATACCTCCCACCTGGCCTCAGCGGCAGTAGGCAATGCAAAGATGAAGTCGAGCTGCTCGAGTGCAACGGCACTCAGGCCTTTGTTACGTAGCTCCGTCAGGACGTTCGCCTTCCCTACCTTATCTAGCTTGTCCAGCGCTACGCACAGCGCTGTCTCTTGGTCGGCGGCGCCCAGCATGGTCGCTAGCCCCCGGAGTACGCCCCGGTGGTTGATGTGTATGCTAAACTGGGACAACTTCAGCCGATGCAACACTTCATGGATCAAGCTAATGATCTCCGCTTCGCAGAGCAGTGATTCGGTGCCCACCACGTCGATGTCACACTGCCAGAATTCTCTGTAGCGTCCCTTCTGTGGACGATCGGCCCGCCAGACAGGCTGTATCTGATACCGCCTGAATGGAAAAGCTATTTGGCTGCTATTCGTCGCTACGTAACGCATCAGCGGCACCGTCAGGTCATAGCGTAGTCCCTTGCTGGCAATGTGTGGAAGGACGCTTGCGGAGGTGTGGCTATTTAGCTCCACGTCCGCTAGAAAGTCGCCTGAGTTCAGGACTTTATACAGCAGCTGGTCACCTTCCTGGCCATACTTGCCCATGAGCGTATCTAAGTGCTCCAGCGCAGGAGTCTCCAGCGGCAGAAAGCCATACTTTTGGTAAGTACGCTGGAGAATATCCAGGATGTAACGGCGCCTGAATACTTGTACTGCATCAAAGTCTCGGGTACCTTTCGGTGGAGTAAGTCGGCCTAGTGGCATGCGTGCACGATTTTTTATGCTTGGTATAAAAAAATAGCCCCGTGGCATGGACACAGGGAGTAAAGGGAGCCCCCAAAGTTATCATTTATCGCGTACTCCGTATTTTAGGGCCTTGGGAGATGTGCACTGCCAATGCCATACCGCTTCAAATGCATCCCACCCCGCTGTTATGCTAGCTACCCCCTCTCCTACTGTGGACAAAGAACATGGCCTTTTTGAGCACTACGCCATTGAGGTGGATCCCGGGCAGGAATTACTCAGGATCGACAAGTTTTTGATGGATCGGCTGCCGCACACTACTCGCAACAAAATCCAGCTGGCAATAGCGCATGCGTTTATCCGCGTCAATCAGCAGCCTACCAAGGCCAGCTACAAAGTTAGGCCCAATGACCAAATACAGGTAGTGCTGCCCACGCCCCCGCGGCTCAGTGAGGTAGTGCCTGAAGCCCTCCCGCTAGATATTGTCTATGAGGACGATGACCTGCTCCTGGTTAATAAGCCTGCTGGCATGGTTGTACATCCCGCGTACAACAACTGGACTGGGACATTGGTTAATGCGCTGGCGTACCACTTTGCGCAGCTCCCCACACTGCCTCACAACGAGGGAAGGCCTGGCCTAGTACACCGCATTGATAAAGATACTTCGGGGTTACTGGTCATTGCCAAGACCGAAGCGAGCATGACGGCCCTGGCCAAGCAATTCTATGACCACACGATACAACGGACGTACTATGCGCTAGTATGGGGGGAGCCTACCGTGGATGCCGGTACCGTGGATATAGCCATAGGCCGCAGCCCCAAGGACCGGCGTGTGATGGCTACGTTCGCGGACGCTACTGTGGGCAAGCACGCCATAACGCACTACCAAGTAGTCAAACGCCTACGGTATGTGTCACTCATACAGTGCCAGCTAGAGACTGGCCGCACGCACCAGATACGTACGCACATGAAACACCTTGGTCATCCTATCTTCAATGATGCTGCTTATGGTGGTGACCAAATTGTCAAGGGGCAGCGCTTCAGCAAGTACAAGGCCTTTGTAGAGAACTGCTTCCGGATCATGCCAAGGCAAGCGCTTCATGCCCAATCCTTAGGCTTTGTGCACCCCACCACCCAGCAGTCCGTGCACTTCGAAACGCCCCTCCCACTCGACTTCCAGCAGGTGCTGGATAAGTGGGAGCGGTACATTTGTTTATCTTCCTATCTGATTATGGGGCTACTCCCGCTGCTAATTTAAGCCTGCGGAGGCTAGGCTGGACCTTGTGCAGAAGGGTCAAGGACAGGCGGGGGCGGCCATGCCCGAGCTACGCAATGCAGCCGTGGCTAACGCGCAGCGCAGTGGCACAGCTCGTGTAGCGCCAGCCAAGCCATAAGGCCGGGGCCTATCTCTAGCGCTTTCTCGTCTATATCAAAGGTAGGGGTGTGTACATGCGCATTGATCCCTCTGGCATTGTTCTGCACGCCGAGGAAGTAGAAACATCCGGGCAGTTGCTGCGCGTAGTAGGCAAAGTCCTCGGCGCCCATGCTAAGCTCCAGGTCTACTACTTGGTCAGGGGCAAGGAACTCCTTAGCCGCCACCATACTTTTCTGGGTCAATGCTGGGTCACTGTGTAGGCTAGGGTAGCCTTTGTTGATCTCCAGCGTACAGCTTCCGCCCATTGCCTGGGCGATGCCGCTGGCCAAGTCCATCATCTTTTTGTGCGCTGTTGCCCGCCACGCCTCATCCACGGTGCGGAATGTGCCCAATAGCTTCACTTCCCCCGGCACCACATTCGTGGTTGTGCCGCCTGCTATTTTGCAGAGTGAAAGTACGGAGGGAGTCGTGGGCTTACAGGCTCTGCTGACCATCTGCTGCATGGCTACCACAATGTGTGCTGCGATGAGTATGGGGTCTACCACCAGGTGCGGCGCAGCTGCGTGCCCTCCCCTGCCGCGTACCGTCAGGTACAGCTCGTCGGCGCTAGCCATCATGGTGCCGGGCATGAAACCGACTTTGCCGACGGGCAGCTTGGGGTCTACGTGCTGGCCTAGGATGCTGGCAGGGCGTGGATGCTCCAGCACACCTTCTTGGATCATGCGTGAGGCGCCCCCGGGGTTCTTTTCTTCCCCTGGCTGAAATATTAGCTTGACGGTCCCTTCGAATGCTTCTTTGAGCCCACTGAGTATCCGTGCTACGCCTAGGAGGGAGGCTGTGTGTACGTCATGCCCGCAGGCATGCATGACACCTTCGTTCTGGGACTTGTAGGGGACGTCATTGACTTCGCGTATGGGCAGCGCGTCCATGTCGGCCCGTAGTGCTACGGTGCCCTTGCTTGGATGTTTGCCTTTGACCAAAGCCATCAACCCCGTCCCGGCTATCCCCTGGCTGAATTCGATGCCCAGCTCGGTCAGGTTTTGCGCAATGAACTTGGCGGTATGGTATTCCTGGAAGGAAAGCTCTGGGTGAGCATGCAGGTGTCTCCTTAGCTGGATAATGTCTTGGTGCTGCGCTTTCGCCTGCTGCTGGATGGTTTCCTTTAGATGATTGTACATGGTTTGGTTATGATCCGTTAAGGTAGTCAATGATCAGATTCTGAAGGCGTTGCGGATACTTCGCATAATGCTTCGTCTATGCCAGTGGCAGAGAACCCTCCGTCGTGTAGTAAATTCTGCATGGTGACCATCCGGCTGAGGTCAGAGAACATAAGGACGATGTAGTTGGCGCAGTCTTGTGCGCTAGCGTTGCCGAGTGGGGATAGCTTGTCTGCATAGGCGTAGAGCTTGTCAAAGCCAGGGATCCCGCTACCTGCGGCGGTGTACGTAGGGGACTGCGAGATGGTGTTCACGCGAATGTTTTTTCGCTTGCCTAGGCGGTACCCATAGCTTCTGGCAATGGACTCTAGCGTAGCCTTGGCCTGGGCCATGTCTCCGTAGTCGGGGAACGTCCTCTGGGCCGCTATGTAGGAGAGGCTCACTATGGAGCTCCATTCGTTGAGTGCATCGAGCTTCTCAGCAGTCTGTAGCACTTTGTGCAGTGAGATGGCGGATATGTCTAGTGTTTTCAAAAACCAGTCATAGTTCAGGTCCCCGTAGCCTTGCTGCTTGCGGACATTAGGGCTCGTCCCCACGGCGTGGAGGATAAAGTCTAGCTTGCCGCCTAAGACTTCTACAGACGTCTGCACAAGGGTTTCTAGGTCAGTTACGGCGGTGACGTCTGCGGGGATCACGGTGGCTTGGCACGCCTGGGCAAGCTGCTGTATGGTCCCAAGCCGCAGGGCCGCAGGCATGTTGGTAAGGGTAAATCTCCCTCCTTCGGCATAAATCTTCTGGGCAGCATGCCAGGCGATGGAGCGTTTGTCTAGTGCACCAAAGATGATGCCTCTCTTCCCCTGCAGTAAATTGTGCGTCATGTGTGTTGTTTAGAATAGCTCATCCAGCTCCCGCGTGGCACATAGATCAAGGACGATTATCACGTGCTAGGTTGTGATGAGAGCGTTGCTTCGGTCAGAGACTTGTGCTTTCACAAAGTTAGATAAAAGCTCTTCTCTTGGGCTACAACCTCTCCCTAGTTCCTTCGTCCTATTCCTTCACTGCATTCAGGACAAGCTCGGGAATGACAAAAAGGGGAGTAGCGAAGAGCGGCCCC
>JBCBHC010000050.1:0-5386 GCA_038526075.1 Bacteroidota bacterium
TTAATGCTCCCCAACTACTAAAAGAAGGCCAGGAAGTAGATATTCTTTTCCATCAAGAAGGAACTGTAGACAACTTTGAGCGTGACGAAGGGAGGCAGTTCGCAACTAAATGGCTTGGCTACAGTTCCTTCTTGATGGAAAAGAATATCTACTTCCTGGCCTTCTTTTAGTAGTTGGGGAGCATTAATCAGCTCCGCTTCTAGCATAATTTGCTCAAAAGAAGCGTTGTCCATGAAATAATAGCCTGCACTGTCCCTATACAAGAACTGGTGTGCCCTACGCTCTATCCTAACAACATCTATTTTTACGCCGGCATTAAAGGTGTTGTCAATGACTTTGCCGGTAGTCAAGCTTTTGAGCTTAGTTCTAACAAAGGCGCCTCCTTTACCAGGCTTTACATGTTGAAATTCTACGATGGTATATAGGTCGTGGTTGAATCGAATACACAGCCCATTTCTAAAGTCACTCGTGTTAGCCAAGATGAATCACGTATTTAATGGAGAAGGATCGAATTATTAGATGCTATGCAATGCAGTGCGATAACGCCGATCTCTATTTGTTTTCTGTATGCGCCCCAACAGTAGCCGGTTGTCAAGGCTCATGCAAAAGTACGTTGTGAACGTGGATGATGGCATTGCTTTTATCCGCAAACTATGTACATGTAGCTCTTTTTGGTGAAGTCTTATTAGGTATCCTAAAACCGATAGGCGAAGTCTTAGGACGTGGAGGAGGTATAAATTGCCGTATTAATTGATAGAGTTCCTGAATGTCTTTGTGCTGCATTATTTGTTTCTGCTCTAACTTTTCCAATTGCAGGAGCATATCCTTGTGCGCGAGGATTAAGTCATGCATTTTGACAAATACTTCCACAATGCGTACACTAGCCTTTATGGCAGTATCACTCTTGAGTACGCTAGCCAGCATCAACAAGCCGTGTTCGGTAAAAGCGCGAGGAAGGCTACGGGCTCTAGCTGAAATATTTGCGGTCACATTTTGTGACCGCAAATGTTCAACCTCTTCAGCAGTTAACTGAAACATAAAGTTTTCTGGGAAGCGAGCAGCATTCCTCTTAACCTGCTGATTAAGCTTCTTAGTCTCATAGTCGTAAAGCTCAGCTAAATCCCGGTCTAGCATGACTCTTTTGCCACGTATGAGATAAATTTTTTGCATAATCGCTTCGTCGGCAATCACTATTTCCTTCTTATTTTCAGTTCCAAATAGCATATCCATCCAGGTTTACAGTCATAATTAATCCCTATGAATTAGAAGAGCCTTTAGGCCTAAAGCCCATCTTCCGCGGGGAAGACTTTGCCTTGGGCGCGAGTAGCTTGACGTACTGATAAAGCTGTTGCACTGTACTACTCTGTCGAGCTTGTTGGCCTTCTAGTCTGTCTAGACGTGCCTGTAGATCTCGATGATTTGCGATCATGTTACGTGTTTTGATAAACACCTTAACGATATTGACGCTAGCGTCAATGGCAACCGGGCTCCGTAAAACGTTAGCCAACATCAATAACCCATGCTCTGTGAACGCATATGGCAACGTTCTTAACCTGCTGGGCAGGTTTGCGGTCGCAAACTGCGACCGCAAATGCGCTACTTCTTGTGGAGTAAGCTGAAACATAAAATCTTCTGGGAACCGTTCTTGATTCCTTTTTACCTGTTCATTGAGTCTTTTGGTCTCATAGCCATACAGCTCGGCTAAATCCCGGTCAAGCATCACTCTTCGCCCCCTTATTAAGTAGATCTTCTGTACTACTGCAACGTGGGTAACAGTAGGCGTAGTACTATTCTTGTGAATAAGATTCATAGCTCATGCATTGAATGTTTAAGATAGTGTGCTTATAGCCAGCATAACATCATGCCTGGTTCCAGGCACCATGGCTCCACTGTGCAACTTTATGGGACAAGCGTCCCTGGAGTTAGGCCGAGCTTCAGTACCTTATGTCGAATTGATACTGAAAAACTGCTTCCAGCCCCAGTAAGTACACTTTTCGTACTAACGTAATATTTCGAAATGGCAACATAGCGCCTTGCTGACCATTTGATGTAACATACTGAGTCTCATAGACAATGTCAAGCTCAAAGTGCATTTGCGGTCGCAAACTGCGACCGCAAATGCACTGCTTCTTACAGGATAAGCTGCGAACAACTCTGCGCAATCGGCCAAGTATATCTTGAAGCTAGTGGCGTGTTATTTCCCAATGCAAAACTTTGAGAATAAATCCCCAAGTAGTTCGTCGGTAGTAATCTCACCAGTGATCGCTCCTAAGTGCTCTAAAGCAACGTGAACTTCCTGAGCCAAAAGCTCATTGGTGAGTCGCTGAGTAATGCCATTGAGTATAGCTTCTAAGGCTACCTGACTTTGTACCAGATGCTCGTGGTGTCGGGCATTGACCACTATAGTATCCGTTTGCTGTAGCCGATCCAGCGCCGCGAACTTTAGAATATGCTTCTTAAGCGCAGATAGATTCTGGCGCTGCGCTGCTGAGATAAACACAAAGTCTTCCTGCGCCAGCTGCGCTAACAAATCGGCTGGAGCCGCGTCTATCTTATTACCCACTTTGATGCATGGTACTCTCCAGGACGCTAGCTGCCGTGTAGTCTCTAGTATGCTCTCTAGTGATTCTGTCGTAAGGTCGAAAAGATATATGATAAGCGCTGCTTGCCGAAGCTGCGCTTTAGTTTTGGCAATCCCTATAGCCTCTATGGGATCAGCAGTGTAATCGCGTAGTCCTGCTGTATCTATAAACCGGACGCGAATACCACCTACATTCATCTCGTCTTCAATTACATCTCGGGTAGTACCAGGGATGTTGGAGACAATGGCTTTCTCTTCATTGAGCAGCGCATTGAGTAAGGTAGATTTACCCACATTAGGCTTACCAGCAATCACGGTGGGGATACCATTTTTGATGACATTACCGAGTGCAAAGCTTTCTATCAGAGGTTTAATACGCTCCAGTAGATTCTGTACTAGTTTCTCCAACGCTGCTTTATCAGCAAAAGCTACGTCCTCTTCAGCAAAGTCGAGCTCTAGCTCCAGCATAGCGGCAAAGTGTATGAGCTTCGCCCTCAGCTCCTTGAGCTGAGCAGAGAATCCACCACGCATCTGGTGTAAGGCTGTACGATGGGCTAATGAGGAGTCGGCGGCTATAAGGTCTGCCACGGCTTCAGCTTGTGCTAGATCAAATCGGCCATGTAAAAAAGCCCGCTGTGTAAACTCGCCAGGCTTTGCAAGACGTGCACCTCGGCGTACTAGTAGCTGCACTAGCTGCTGTACAATGTAAGTCGAGCCGTGGCAAGAGATCTCCACAGCATCTTCGCGCGTAAAAGAGTGAGGCGCTTTGAAAATAGCCACCAGTACTTCGTCTAGCAGCTGCCCTTGGTCCATAATCACACCAAAGTGAATAGTGTGCGAAGCTTGTTGTGTGAGGTCCTTGCCCCGAAACACTTGATTAACGAGTGTGATGACACCCTGGCCAGAAAGCCGTACTACAGCAATGGCGCTACTGCCTGGTGGTGTGGCAGTAGCAACAATAGGATGCTCTTGTGAAAAATTACTTTTCTGCATGAATGTACATACCTTTGTTACAAAGCTAGTGACTACTCAGTTACTCTATTGTTTCAACATATAATGCACAGATGCTGCGCATTTGCCTCCCATTAGCACCCCTCCTTACAAAGGAAGAGTAGCCGGAGACTGAAATGGTGAACTACAACCGAATAGCTGGGTTTTTACTGGAACTGAACCGACATCATTAGGCTGCCCTTGCGGTTATGGCACAGCTACTCGCAGAACAC
Source organism: Bacteroidota bacterium (assembly GCA_038526075.1). Lineage (GTDB taxonomy): Bacteria > Bacteroidota > Bacteroidia > Cytophagales > Amoebophilaceae > JBCBHC01. The sequence goes on from JBCBHC010000050.1 coordinate 3,805, forward strand.
ATTACCATATTGCCCGATTCAGCGACACTAGCGATGAGCAAAAAAGTTGCAGAATTAGAGAGAAAAGGGCTGGACATCATCAACCTAAGCATAGGGGAACCAGACTTCAAAACCCCGCAGTACATACAGCAAGCAGCTCAAGAGGCTATCGAAACAGGGGAGTACTTCGGCTACGCACCTGTAGCTGGCTACGCAGACCTGCGTGAAGCTATTGCCGAGAAACTTTGCGTAGAAAACAAAATCTCCTGCGCCCCTGAACAAATAGTAGTATCAAATGGCGCAAAGCAATCTATCTTCAATACCTTAGTGAGCCTGGTAGACAGAGGAGACGAAGTAATCATTTACACTCCATACTGGGTTAGCTATGACGCCATGGTGCGTTTGGTAGGAGGAACCCCTGTTTACGTACAGGGAAGTGCAACGCATCATTTTGAGCCTACGCCTGAGCAGCTAGATAGTGCTATTACATCCCGTACCAAAGCCATCGTCTTCTCTAGTCCTTGTAACCCCACTGGACATATACTCTCCCTAAAGTCGTTAGAAGGTATTGCTACTGTTTTGAATAAGCATGCTCACGTGATCGTTATCGCCGATGAAATCTATGAATATATCAACTTTACAGGGATGCATGCCAGCCTGGGGGCTCTAAATGGGATGCAAGACCGAGTAGTCACTGTCAACGGGTTCTCTAAGGGGTTCGCCATGACTGGCTGGCGCATAGGATACCTGACAGCGCCACTATGGTTAGCTAATGCTTGTGAAAAGGTACAGGGACAAGCCACCTCTTCTCCATGCTCTATTGCCCAACGCGCTGCCCTGGCCGCCATACAAGGCGATCGCAAGGATGTAAAAGCTATGGCGGCTGTATATCGAAAGCGAAGAGATTTGGCACTCTCGTTACTCAGAAAGGTTCCAGACTTACGTGTGAGTGCGCCTTCGGGGGCCTTTTATTTATTTCCAGATGTAAGCAGATACCTTAATCGTACAGACGGCCAGGTAGTAATCAGAGACTCAGAAGCATTGTGTATGTACTTGCTGCAGCAGGCACACGTCTCTGTGGTCAATGGCGAAGCCTTTGGTATGCCGGGACATATCCGGTTATCGTATGCCGTGTCTGAAGCATTACTCAAAACTGCGACAGAGCGTATTGCCGCTACACTCGATAGGTTATATTAGGCCTAGTTTCGGTAGCGTATGCTCGAGCGGAATAGAGAATTATTTCCAAGTATGCACAGGCGTAACTTCCACGCCCCGATCAAAGGGATGCTGAAAAAGGGAGAGACTTCGGTGTCTAACGCTGCGCCTCTTACAAAACGCCATTAAAGTCGCTATGCAAGAAGAAGAAATACAACAGATCAAGCGGAAATTTGGCATCATCGGTAATGCCCAGGCCTTGAATCGTGCCGTAAGCATTGCTGCCCAAGTAGCCCCAACGGCCATGACAGTGCTCATCACAGGAGAAAGTGGTAGCGGTAAGGAGTCGTTTTCCAAGATTATTCATCACCTGTGTCCATACAGCTCAGAGTCAATCGTCCCCTCTGGGATAGCTCCGCAGTTGATGGCTATAAACTTACCATGCTTG
>JBCBHC010000051.1:0-5382 GCA_038526075.1 Bacteroidota bacterium
GGGGGGGAATGGCTGATTTGGAGGCATCTACCGATGCTTCTTCTTTTGTCTTTACTTCACCTTCCACGTAGTTCTGTCCATTAAAGAGATCTAGCGCTAGGTATTGTCCTGCCTGTACTATAGTTATTTGTCCTGACTCGGCCATGGTGACGGCTACGTTCCCTCTATCCTGTGTATGATCATAAATAAGTATGCCCCTCAGCGTCTTTTGGTCCGGCATTTTCTTGGCTACTCTAATGCTATATCCTGGGATCCCGTCATAGAACACTCCTTCTCGGATCGCTAGGTCAGGCTTCTTTTTTCGCAAGTCATACAGCAGATTGATAAAATTCAAGTTAGCCCGGGGAACAACGTAGCTATTAGCATAGAAGATGAATCCACTCAAAATAGTCACGAAGATCATGAGCGGCATTAGTATTCTAAACAATGAAATACCAGCGCTCTTGAGTGCGATCAGCTCTGCATGTTCGCTCAAGTTACCGAAAGTAATGATGGATGCTACGAGGATGCTAAGCGACAATGCTTGCGGAGAAATGTATATGCCCATGTACCCCAAGAGTTGCGCATAAATGGTCCAGCCGACGCTCTTCCCCACCAGCTCATCGAAGTACACCAGAAAGATTTGCATCACTAGCACAAATACTGTGACACACAAGGAGAGGACGAATAAGGCTAAGAAAGGCTTGAGTAAAAGCTTGTCTACTTTTTTCATTTTTGGGGCTCCGTAAAGCGATTGAGGGCAGCAAGGCAGGGACAGGATACTGGGGCTGCAAAGCGGGAAATATTCTCAACGCTGATAACAAAATTATGATATAAAATTCGTATAATTGCGCACTTTTTGTGGCGAGGTAGCTCAGATTGGTTAGAGCGTCGGATTCATAACCCGGAGGTCGGGGGTTCGATCCCCCCCCTCGCTACTGCGCTTTCCTCAAGCTTGTATCGGCGATTATGCGCATTGATGTCATCACTTGCCTTCCTCAGCTTTTAGCAAGCCCCTTCTCGCACTCCATCGTCAAAAAAGCTATCCATCTCGAAAAAGTGGATGTTCATATTCACGACTTGAGAACATACGCTACTAACAAGCATAGGAAGGTAGATGATTACGTGTATGGAGGTGGAGCTGGTATGCTGCTAATGGCGGAGCCTATAGTGAGATGTGTAGAAGCGCTTCAGGCGCAACATCCATTCCAAGAGCTTATTTACATGGCTCCCGACGGAGAACTGCTCACGCAATCGTTAGCCAATGAATTAGCTTGTCTAGAGCACTTGGTCATTTTATGTGGGCATTATAAAGGTATCGACGAAAGAGTAAGGGAAAGGTATATCACACGAGAAATCAGTATTGGGGACTATGTGCTATCTGGTGGAGAGCTTGCTGCTGCTGTGCTGGTAGATGCTATTGTAAGATTGCTTCCAGGAGCGTTGTCTGACGAAACATCGGCACTCACAGATTCGTTTCAAGACCACCTCATAGCTCCTCCAGCGTACACAAGGCCTGCTAACTTTAGAGGGATGACGGTTCCCAAGGTTTTATTGTCGGGTGATACTCAGGCCATTCAGGCATGGCGTCACGAACAATCTATTAAGAGAACTGAAGAGCGGAGACCTAATTTATGCATAGAGGGAAGAGGTAATTACCCCGCGTGATGTTATGTGCCAGCAATGCGAACGAAATGCGTAACCTAGAGTTAGATACAAAAAAGGGGCTCGTATTGTACGTGTTTCACTGTGGTAAGGCTATTGTGAACAGACATTGTGCGTAAAGCTGTAGTATGTAGCCAAGAATTAGGTGAAAACTATGCGATGGCTTCTCGATAACCCTGTTTAGGAATAACGGAAACTCGAGTTATGCAGTGTGATGCTAAGATGTGATCGAAGATCGCAGATAGTCCAGGCGAGTACACTGGTAACCTTTACTCTCGAGCACAACTACTATTCACGTTTACACCAATACAGTGTCTTGGGCACAAATCAATAATCTATTTCTTATTGAGCTCACGAGATAAATACTATGCAGGACTATGATTACGACAGAACTATAGAATCGCTGCATGTACAGTTTCTCAAAAAGAGCAACATTAATGTGCTTCAAACAATTACCGTAGAAGATTTCTTTGATGTCGAGAATATGCTTTTAGTGCCCAACAGCGGCACCATCAGCTATTTGCACGATGGCAAGCAGTATACCTTATCGCCGGGAGATATTCTATGCATCCCCGGAGGCAAGCTTATCACCATCACATATGGTAGTGGAGCGCCTGTAAATCTCGATAACGACTACTTTTCGGATAATCAGGGGCAATACTTCGAGACGACACTGGAAGTCACTACTAACAGAACGACGGACAGCTTCAGCTATATTAGGTTCGACGCTAAAGTTTTTGGTTCTATCAATTTCTTTTCCTCGCTGGATATCCCTCCTTTTGTCATTCAAGACGATAAGAAGCTCAAGGATATCTTACAGCGCATTATCAGCGAAAGCAGTGTCATTCAAGCTGATGATGACAAAGACAAGGTAGTCAATACTGCTACAGGGGAGCTAGTTATTCAAATCGCGGAGCATGTCATAAATAATGACATGTTTGTACAAGAACTAATTGCCAATAGTGACTACTTCAATGACCCGCGCCTGCTTAAAATATTCAAGTATGTCAAAGAAAATCTTGGCGGAGATCTATCTAACAGGGCGTTGGCGACCGTAGTACACTTATCTGAGGACTATGTAGGACAATATTTTAAAATGCTTACCAGCATTAGTCTGCAAGGTTATATCGAGTATCAGCGCATGGAGAAAGCCGTAAGATTACTTAGGACCAGCAAAAAAAGGGTCCGTGAGATTGGAAAGGAAGTCGGCTTTAAAGATACTACCCACTTCTGCCAGCGCTTTAAGATGATGTTTGGCATTACAGCAGGTAAAATGAGGAGACGAGAGCGACTCATGAGTATGTAATTGTCCGCGGATAGTTTTTGAAGGCACAGGTGCTCTTTTCCTGTGCCTTTGTATTTTCGCCCCCATACGTCAGTGCTCAGCGCAGCGCTTCCCTAGTCAGTGTAGCGTATAATTCTAACGATAGCGTATTTCTCATATGCCCAATACTTACACTGTTACGGCTGCTCTTCCTTATGCCAATGGCCCTATCCACATAGGGCATTTGGCAGGAGCATACTTGCCAGCAGATATCTATGTGCGTTACTTACGTAGTTGTGGCAAGCGGGTGATATTTATTAGTGGCTCTGACGAGCATGGCGTACCCATCACCATTCGGGCACAGCAAGAAGGGATTACTCCCCAGCAGGTGGTGGATAAATATCATGCCCTGAATCAGCAAGCATTTGCGGACTTCGGGATTAGCTTCGACACCTTCTCCCGTACCTCCACAGTGCTGCATCACAAAGCTGCCAGTGCATTCTTCAGGACGTTATCAGACAAAGGGTGTTTCGAAATGAAGGAAACGGAGCAGTACTATGACCCTGAGCATCAACAGTTTCTGGCCGATCGTTACATTCGGGGGACCTGTCCGCAGTGTGCCTATAAAGAGGCGTATGGTGACCAGTGCGAGCAGTGTGGGACTACGCTCAGCCCTGAGGAGCTACTACAGCCGCATTCCGCGCTAAGCGGGGCCCCACTACAACGCAAAAAAACTAAACACTGGTATTTACCGCTGGACCAGTACGAAACGTGGCTCAAGAAGTGGATACTGGAAGAACACAAAGCCTGGAAGCCAAACGTTTACGGCCAATGTAAATCATGGCTAGACCAGGGCCTACAGCCACGTGCTGTCACGCGCGACTTAGACTGGGGCGTCCCTGTCCCCCTCCCCGAGGGGAAGGACAAAGTACTGTATGTATGGTTCGATGCTCCCATAGGCTACATCAGCGCTACGCAAGCCTGGGCCAACGCGCACGGACAGGACTGGCGGGACTTCTGGCAGCATCCTGATACGCAACTCATTCACTTTATAGGCAAGGACAACATCGTCTTCCACTGCATTATATTTCCTACCATGCTGGCAGCACACGGCGACTACATACTACCTACGAGTGTGCCGGCCAACGAATTTATGAACCTAGAGGGACGCAAGATATCCACCTCACGCAACTGGGCTGTATGGCTTCATGAGTATCTAGCGGATTTCCCAGAGCAGCAGGACGTACTGCGGTATGTCTTGTGCGCACAGGCACCTGAGGCAAAGGATAGTGACTTTAGCTGGCGAGACTTCCAGGCTAGGAACAACAATGAATTGGTCGCGGTGCTAGGCAACTTTGTAAATCGCACGGCCGTGCTGGTACACAAATACTTCCAAGGCAAAGTGCCCGCTTGCGGTCCTCTAACCGCTACTGAGCAAGCATTAGCAGCTTACGTCAAACAGCTTCCTGACCGTATGGGACAGGCTATAGCGAACTACAGGTTTAAAGAAGCCTTACAGCTATGTATGGACCTGGCGCGCGCTGGGAACAAATACTTAGCCGACACGGAACCTTGGCACTTGATCAAAACGGATAAAGCGCGCGTAGCTACGATCTTGTTTACAGCGCTGCAGCTGACGGCCAACTTAGCGATACTCGTGGAGCCCTTTCTACCGTTTACTAGTTACAAGCTACTACAGCTACTCCATGGTCCTGCTCCAGCCTTGGCGGTCCTCCTACAATGGAGCAAGGCAGGCAGTATGGACTTAGCGCGGCCCGGCACCATACTCCAAGCCCCTACCTTACTATTCCAGAAAATCCCGGATGAAGTCATCGAGAAGCAGCTTCAGAAGCTGCACCACGAGGGCTAGTCGGCGCAAAAAACATTGTTTGATATACTATTACTATATTCGCCCGGCTCAGCCTACTGGATGGAGCGTTTTATGCTTGTGCCAGCCATCGCGGTTTAAGGTGGGCAGTCATATACTCAACAAGCTGACCTTATGCTCAAGAGAATACTTCGTGTAGTGTCCATAGGCTTTTTTCTGGCATGTGCTTACGCCTGCGGAAGCAGAGGGAAAGGACTTTCAAGAGAGGTGAGCGAAGCGCTGAGCCGTACTAGAAGAAAAGGGAAACTGAAACCTAAGAGTGATGCGAAGCAGACTGCATCCGCAGCAGAAGAAGAGAAAGTAGCGCACACATCGCGGCCATTGCAGCAGGCTTTGCTGGCGCTGACAGCGCATAATTCCTGGAAAAACTCCTTCGGGTGGGCAGGACTTGGCGATATGTACCAGTCCAAGATCTACAGCTGCTGGAAAGCAAATTGTGCACTGAACGCCCCAAGTATCCAGACTGCGCTAAAAGACTTCGGGCGCTTCGTAACAATGTTAAAGCGTGTGGAGCACGCAGCTGAAGCGACTACCCAGCAAGGACTATCCAAGCAAGTCAAGAAGTGTACTGCGTTTAGACCGGCCG
>JBCBHC010000052.1:0-5377 GCA_038526075.1 Bacteroidota bacterium
TATCTGACCAAAAATACAAAATTACGGTGGAACATAGCGAATACACTCTTCCCATGCTCAAGAAATAGAATGTGGTCGCCAATAGACACTATAGAGCTAAGGTCGTGAGTAACTACCGTAGTAGTTAGGTCATATTCATAAGTAATCTCTTGGATCAACTCATCTATTAATAGTCCAGTCTTGGGATCAAGCCCGGAGTTGGGCTCATCACAAAAGAGATACTTAGAGTTATTCACAATAGCACGAGCTATTCCTACCCTCTTTTTCATGCCACCACTTAGCTCGCTCGGCATCTTGTTATTCGTATTAGCTAAGCCTACCCGCTGGAGGCAAAAGTTAACGCGATCTAATTTAGCATCCTGGGGCATGTCAGTAAGGACATCAAGTGGAAATAGTACGTTTTCCTCTACATTCTTGGAGTCGAACAGTGCCCCACCTTGAAATAACATACCTATCTCCCTTCTAACACTTACTTTTAATTCTCTATTTCCATTTAGGAAGTCTCTTCCATCAAATGAAACACTCCCTTGCTCAGGCTGAATAAGACCAACGATACACTTGAGTAGCACACTTTTTCCGGTACCACTCGCACCAATGACTAGGTTGACTTTTCCTTTCTCAAGCCTCCCACTCACTTCATCAATAATAGTCTTACCATCAAAAGATTTGCTAATACCTTGAAAGTCAATCATAATTAGATAGTAGGACTGTAAAGTAGCTGGGTCAGCACATAATCAGCTAATAAAATCGCAACACAACTGTCTGTAACAGCGCGGGTGCTTGCTTTTCCTACCTCCACGGCTCCACCGGCTACATAGAAGCCCCTGTAGGCAGAGATAGAAGAGACGAGAAAAGCAAAAACTGCGGATTTGTAAAGTGCAAAGTAGGCTAAATAAGGATCAAACTTCATCCTAAGACCTTGTATATAGTTTTCTGAAGATACAGATAAAACAAATTCAGCAGTAACGAGTCCACTGTAGATAGCAAGAAAAGCCGAAATAATGACGAGGAGAGGATAAGTTAAGATGCTGGCAATTATTTTAGGCAAGACAAGATACGAGCTAGTGTTGATACCCATGATTTCCAAAGCATCGATCTGCTCACTAATACGCATAGAGCCCAACTGCCCTGCTATACTAGACCCTACCCTACCTGCAAAGATAATGGCCAATACTGTGGTGGACATTTCTAGCATAGTCATATTGCGTACCCCATATCCTACCAAAAAGTCCTTAGGAAATGGTGTTTGTAGATTATGATATATTTGTATGCTCATCACTGCACCTACGAAGAGTGATACGATTACTACAATCAAGGTAGAGTCCACACCTATGGCCACACACTCATCTAGTATTTGCCAGACATACGTCTTGAAACGCTCTCTGTCAACAAACATCGAATGTAGAAATATGAAATATCTTCCTATATCCTTCATAGGGCTTTTTTATCTGACCAAAAATACAAAATTACGGTGGAACATAGCGAATACACTCTTCCATAGGGGCTAATCAATTTGCACATCGCTATCACATAACTAATTTTGGTCTTGTAGGCTTATGAATATTGAGGCATATAGAAACTACTGCTTAGCTAAGAAGGGAGTTACTGAAGAATTTCCTTTTGATGAGAATACACTTGTGTACAAGGTCATGGGAAAAATGTTTGCTTTAGCAGATGTAGACTCCTTCCAAAGTATTAATCTCAAATGCGATCCAGCCAAAGCTATACAGCTTAGAGAAGCTTATGAAGGGGTCACCCCTGGCTACCACATGAGCAAAAAGCACTGGAACACTGTGCGAACAGATGGAAGTATTCCTGAGAAGCTAATCTATCAGTGGATCGATGATTCTTATAAGCTGGTAGCAAGCAAACTATCTAGAGCAGATCAAGCATGGCTTGAACAAGTAGGCTAGACCTACCGAATTCTTTCTCTTGTAAAGCATAATTTTTTATATGAGGCAATATCTAGACTTACTACAACACATTCTCGATAATGGAGTAGAAAAGGGTGACAGAACAGGGACAGGAACACTCAGCATATTTGGCTACCAAATGCGTTTTGACCTAGCAGTGGGCTTTCCTCTCGTCACCACCAAAAAGGTACATTTAAAGTCCATTATATATGAGCTACTGTGGTTTTTAAAAGGAGATACGAATATTCAATATCTAAATCAACATAAGGTAACCATCTGGGACGAGTGGGCTGATGAGCACGGAGACTTAGGGCCCATTTATGGTCACCAGTGGAGAAGTTGGCCTACGGCAAGTGGGAAGCAAATAGACCAGCTTTCTCAAGTAATTAGACAGATTGAAGAAAATCCTGATTCTAGGAGGTTACTCGTGAGTGCCTGGAATGTCGGAGAGCTAGAAAATATGGCTTTACCACCATGTCATACGCTCTTCCAATTCTATGTTGCCAATGGGAGACTCTCTTGTCAGTTGTATCAGCGTAGCGCCGACGTATTCCTAGGCGTGCCTTTTAATATAGCCTCCTATGCACTCCTTACCATGATGATCGCCCAGGTATGTAACCTGGAGTTAGGAGAGTTCGTTCACACACTCGGAGACGCACATCTTTACGATAATCATCTAGAGCAGACCAAATTACAGATTTCCAGAGAGCCTAAGGTACTACCAACGCTTGTACTCAATCCGGCGGTGAAGAGCTTATTTAGTTTTCAGTATGAGGATTTCATGCTTAAGAACTACACTCCACATCCTTCTATCAAAGCACCCATAGCAGTTTAATGGTGCTTTTTAACAGGCGACTAGACGAAATTTGTTACCTGGAAGAGGCTTCACAATTTGCTTGAGTTCAAGCTGGAAGAGGGTCGCTGCTAATTGGTTAAGAGGTATTTGAGTTTGATAACTCAATTCATCGATATGGACTTCTTTTTGAAGCCGATCAATTGTTTGCACAGTTCCTCTTTCGGGCTCAGTAAGTTCAGGAAGTCTATTCAAAGGCAATAGATTATGTTTTGAAGCAGCTATTTCTTGATCCCAGTTCAATGCACAAATAATATCATCTGCACTAGTTAGCAAATTAGCTTGGTGTGTTTTAATAAGCTGGTGACAGCCTGTAGAGTAAGGGTCATAAATACTACCGGCAACTGCAAATACTTCCCGATTATAATCATTAGCATAATTGGCAGTAATCAGTGCACCACTTTTTTGACCTGCTTCTACAACAATTGTGGCATCAGCAACACCGGCAATAATCCGATTCCGGGCAACAAACTGGTGTACTTCCAGCTCAGATTCAAGAGGATGTTCACTCAACAACCCTCCTTCAGAGAGCATTGCTTCTGCAACTTTTTTATGAGGTGTAGGGTAGATAGTATCCAGACCTCCAGCTAATACTGCCAAGGTAGGCAGACCTAGTTCTAGTGCTGTTCTGTGTGCATGAATATCAATACCATACGCTAGTCCACTCACAAGCAATAATGGGTAATTACTAAGTTCGCTGAGTAGCGTCTCTACAACTCTTTTTCCATAGCTCGTAGCTCTTCTAGTTCCTACAATACTAATTACCTTAGCCTGATTGAGATCTGCATTGCCTCGCAGATAGAGCAGGTTAGGTGCACCATATGCATGTTTTAGGCGCTCCGGATAGGCTTCCTCCCAGCGAGTAATAATATTTATGCCTACTTTGTTATGAGCTGATAGTAGTGTGTCTGCCTTTATAACAGTACTTTCGTTGAGTATTTCGTCTACGAGACGACTATGACCCCTTAGAGCACGAGTAAGCTTTTGTGGGCTGCTTTGGAAGATAGCTTGAGCCGAACCAAAATAAGCGATGAGCCTATTCGCAAGCGTTTGGCCTACGCCTTTAACTTGACTAATTGCTATCTGACTTATTTTTTCTTGGATATCCATTGGTCTGTTTTTTCTCTTATAATTTACAACTATATCACCAGGTTAGCTAGAAAAAATTTAGATAAATTCTACCACTGTCTCTAGTGCAAGGGATCGAGAGCCTTTGATTAAGAAGGCTGTATTTTCGAATTGTTGCTTCTCCAAAAAAGTTAATAAATCTTCTTTCTTGGGAAAATACAAAGCATCAGGATTGGCTGCTTTAGCAGCCATCATGTGGGAGCCGCACAACAAAATAGCCTTGTAGATTGCTTGGGTAGTGAAATAACCTATCTCTTGATGTGCTGCCTCAGTTTCTTCGCCTAGCTCTGCCATCTCGCCTAGGATGAGCACTTTATGTGTAGAGGGCATGCGTTGTAATGCTTCGATAGCTCCTTTCATCGAGTCAAGGTTAGCATTGTAGGCATCCAATAAGATCGTATTACTTCCTCTTTTGACAAGTTGAGAACGGTTATTGTCAGGCTGATAATTTTGAATCGCCTCGTTAGACTTAGTTTCATTTACTTCAAAATACTTGGCCACACAAAGCGCCGCAGCAATGTTATAGAAGTGGTATTTTCCTAATAAGTGAGAAGTAATAATTTCTTCATTCTCGCTCTGATATACTATAGAAGGGCTTTCTTCTACGAGCTGACAGTGATAAAAGTCTTCTTTCTGCGGGTAAGTAATAGGTTGATTAAGATGTTTGGAAGCCTTCTTAAGGATAGGGTCTGTAGAGTTAACGAAAACTACACCCTGATGTTGATGTAGGTAATCATATAGCTCACTTTTTCCTTTAATCACCCCCTCAAAGCTACCAAACCCTTCAATGTGTACATGACCAATATTGGTAATCAGGCCATGCGTAGGCATAGCAATTTCGCAAAGTTGTGCTATCTCTCCCACATGGTTAGCACCCATTTCCACAATAGCTATCTCCACACTATCGTCAATAGCCAATATGGTAAGGGGTACGCCAATATGATTATTTAGATTACCTTTAGTAGCTGCCGTAACATATCGACAATTTAATACTGCTTGGATTAGTTCTTTAGTGGTAGTTTTTCCGCTGGATCCCGTAATGCCAATAACCGGTATATTGAGTTGTCTCCTATGATGTTGCGCTAGCTGCTGCAACGTCTCCAACACATTATCGACCAGAATGTAACGATCATCCTTTTTATATTGCGCGTTATCGATCACAGCATAAGCAGCACCTTGCTCTAATGCCTGCTCTGCAAAAGCGTTACCATCAAAGTTAGCTCCCTGTAGTGCAAAGAAAATGGCTTGAGGGGGTACACGCCTCGAATCAGTAGTAACACTTCTGTGTACAAGATATCGTTCATAGAGCGACAGAATTATATCAGTAGAATCCATAAGACTATGTAAAAGCTTCGTTAAAGGGACAGATTTCGCCTATCAATACTAGGTAGGCACATTCTTTCAGCATTTTTAATGCCTTCAATATGGCCCAAGATATCGATACAACACCGCAACAAGAAACTGCCGTTTTGGTAGCCTTGAG
>JBCBHC010000053.1:0-5338 GCA_038526075.1 Bacteroidota bacterium
AGATCGATCTGCGTCTCGGCGATGCGGCAGCCAGCCTTGCAGCCTACGGACCGGACGATGCTGGTACCTTTGACTTCGCCTTCATCGACGCCGACAAAAAGCATAACGCACTGTACTACCATCTAGTGCTAGATCGCCTTCGGACTGGCGGTTTCATAATCGTCGATAATGTCTTATGGCAAGGACAAGTAATTGCCCCCAAGCTACCCGTTGACAAAAGAACGCAAGCGATTATTGACTTCAATACCCAGGTACACCGGGATCCCCGTGTAGAGAACGTATTGCTCCCCATCAGAGACGGACTCATGGTGCTGCGAAAAAAATGAGATACGCAATCTTCTTTGGCTCCTTGCTATGCTTGGCACTACAAGTACACGGCGCTATCAAGCCTTGTATACCTTCTAGGGTTAAGTTCGCTAACCTACAGTTACGCATTACACAAGGGGCCAAGGCTCGGATACAGGAGAAGCTCGACGGCCTTACGAAAAGCAAGAAGCACTTCCAACTACTTGTTCACAAGTTTGACCTTTTCGCTCCCATTATAGAGCGCGTGCTCAAGAAGGAAGGCGTCCCCGATGATTTTAAATATTTAGTACTGCAGGAGAGTACCCTTGTCGCCGATCTTGTCTCTTCTGCTGATGCAGTGGGATTTTGGCAATTTAAAAAACCAGCAGCCCTGGAAGTAGGGCTCAACATTAATCCGTACGTAGACGAACGTAAGCACATTGTAGCCGCTACCCACGCTGCCGCCAAGTATTTGAAAAAGAACTACGCACATTTCCACAACTGGCTGTACGCACTGCTAGCTTACTATGAGGGAAGAGGAGGCGCTAGAAAATATGTAGACAAGCGCTGCACTGAGGCGAGCATTATGTCGGTAGCGCCTGATGCGCACTTCTACATCATCCACTTCCTGGCCCACAAGCTTGCGTTCAGGGATTTCATAGGCAAAGGAAGGCATCCTCAGCTGTACCTCTACGAGTACAAAGAAGGGCATGGTAAGAGCTTGCGCGAGATATCGCAAGAATTTGGCGTAGACAAGAAACAGCTTATGGACTACAATAAGTGGCTCAAGTATGCGAGTGTACCCAAAGACACTAATTACCCAACTATTATCCCCCTTACACATAGGCAATATGCGCAGCACCGCCATAGGGTAAGTATCGCGCCCAATTTTAGAGCCAAGCCACTCGACTACACGCAGTACTGGGAAACTGCTGATGCATTTCCCACTATTATTGAGAAACAAGGCACACAAACCGGCACCGTAGTGGTGCTAGTCAATGGGATACCAGGCGTAAAAGCCCGCAAAGGGGATAAATTGACGGGGCTAGCGAAGGCAGGACAAGTAACGCTAGCACAGTTTCTTGCTTACAACGACATTACAGAAAAATGCAGGCCTGTGCCCGGGCAAGTGTACTACTACCAGGCTAAACACAGCAGAGCTGGTGTCCACTTTCACATTGCACGCAAGGGCGAAACGTGGTGGAGTGTCGCGCAGAAATATGGCATCAAGAAGAAAATATTGCTACGCAAGAATCGTTTACGCAAGGAAGTACCTTTGGAACCTGGCAGGGTATTATGGTTGCGATTTATTAGACCTGCTCAAGTGCCTGTGGCCTATGAGTACAAGGTAAAGTAGCATGAAAAGAGTAGGCAGACAGTGCCTCGTCCGTAAAAAGAGCCGTGCGTTTACCTGTGGCATGGGTAAAGGGGTAAGGCTCTCTGATGATGTACGGACTTCGGGAAGCTTATCTCAATGGTTTGGCTAACCCTAGTGATTATGCCATCGACAGAAATTTGTATTTGAAGCGTTGTCACAACAAACAGGTGAAAAAGATGGACGCACCTTAAATGTCTTCTTATCTAACAGGCGCGTTAATAGCTGGATGCACAGTTAAGCCAATGGCTATGTTTGCTTTGACCGACGAATACTTTATGCAAGAAGCCCTCAAGGAAGCACAAAAAGCCTATGAGGAAGGTGAAATCCCGGTGGGTGCCGTCGTCGTGAGCCAGAACCGCATCATTGCCCGAGCGCACAACCAGGTAGAAAGACTACAAGACGCTACGGCCCATGCGGAGATGATGGCACTTACGGCAGCTTCTGTATACACTGGTGGCAAATACTTGCCTACCTGTACGTTATACGTGACCTTAGAGCCGTGTCCTATGTGTAGCGGTGCTGCGTATTGGGCACAGCTAGGGAGGTTAGTTTTTGGCGCTTCGGACGAACGGCAAGGCTATCGTACCACCAACGCAGCGGCCCTGCATCCTCGCACGGAAGTCGTGCACGGCGTTTTGGCGCAAGCCAGCGTGCAGTTACTCAAAGACTTTTTCTATATGCTACGAAGCTGAGTAGTGATCGTGCGACAGGCACAAAGACTAAAGCACCGAAGCATATGACTAGCTTTATGCAGATCCTATTTGCACCTCTATCGGCGTGATAAATGTTATACCTTTGACCAATAAACTCTCAGCCTATGTCTTTTACACTTCCTCAACTACCTTATGCTAATGACGCACTAGCACCTCATATAGATGCTAGAACTATGACAATCCATCACGGCAAGCACCACCAAGGCTATGTTGATAAGCTTAATAATGCCCTAAAAGGCACTGCACTTGCTGATCAGCCTTTGGAAGAGCTGCTGAGCACAGTGAGCCAACATGACGTTGCAGTGCGCAACAATGGCGGTGGACACTATAACCATACGCTGTTCTGGACCATACTCTCTCCACAAGGAGGCGGAGAGCCTACCGGAGCACTGGCGGACGCCATACAGCATAGCTTTGGTAGCTTCACAGCGTTCCGGGAAGCTTTTTCCAGCGCAGCAGCGACACAGTTTGGATCGGGCTGGGCATGGCTATATGCCAGCAAGCAAGGAGCACTCAATGTTTGCGCTACACCTAACCAGGACAACCCTCTTATGGATGTGGTACCAGCTGCACATCGTGGTACACCTATTCTAGGGCTTGATGTTTGGGAGCATGCTTACTATCTCCAGTATCAAAACAGACGTCCAGACTATATTACAGCTTTCTGGAACATGGTTAATTGG
Source organism: Bacteroidota bacterium (assembly GCA_038526075.1). GTDB lineage: Bacteria > Bacteroidota > Bacteroidia > Cytophagales > Amoebophilaceae > JBCBHC01. The sequence continues at coordinate 3,060 of JBCBHC010000053.1, forward strand.
CCAGAGGTCACCAGAAGGTTTAAGGAAGCACAATAGCTCCCAAGCAGTAAGCAACTACTTGCCTTTTGAACCAAGGGGCTGAAATTTCTTAGTAATTACTTCTCAATCATTTGTTACTATGACAGGAACCTACACTTTTTCCATGATTAAACCTGATGCTGTCAGGAGCCGACATATCGGTGCCATCATTCAAACAATAGAGCAGGCCGGATTTGGTATTAACGCCTTGCGGCTTTTGCAACTCAGCTTAGAAGAAGCTGAAGAGTTTTATGCTGTTCACAAAGAGCGCTCCTTTTACCAACAGATGTGTCAAGATATGACTACTGGCCCTGTAATAGCTATGCTGCTTGAGAAAGGAAATGCGGTCGCTGAATTCAGGCAGCTTATTGGGGCTACTAATCCAGCTGAAGCAGCAGAGGGTACTATTCGAAAACGCTTTGGTAAATCTATAGGCGCCAATGCTATCCATGGTTCTGATGCCGATGATACTGCTGCTGACGAGGTCGCTTTCTTTTTCCCAGAGTGGCAGTCCCCCCTTACGTAGCCTACATCTAGACCTTATCGCGCAGAAAACACTGTTTTGAGGGCAATCATTGCCCCGGAAAAAACCTTATTTACATGGGAGTTCCTATAACTATTGTATCGGCTACTAACCGTCATAACTCTTTAGCAGGACAAGTAGCCCAGCACTATGCAACGCTTCTCCAGCAACACGGCTGCCCTAAACAAATATTGTCACTGACCGACCTACCAGCTGACTTTACTAACAGCGCCTTATACGAGAATATGGGCCAAGATGCTGGCTTCAACCAATTGAAGAAGGCCATGGAAGTAGCCCAGAAGTATGTCTTTGTAGTACCGGAATATAATGGTTCTTTCCCTGGCGTTTTCAAGGCATTTATCGATGGGCTTAAGTTCCCAGATACCTTTACGGGAAAGAAGTGCGCGCTCGTGGGGTTATCTAAAGGACCTCAGGGAGGAGCTTTTGCTATGAGCCATCTCACAGACATATTTCATTATCTAGGCATGCAAGTACTTGCCCGTAAAGTACGTCTTGCTAGCATACAAGACAGCCAACTGGCTACGGTGCTTGCAAACACCCAATATGTGACGTTGCTAGGGAAGCAGGCAGCAGAAATTATCGACTTTTAGCTAGAGACATTTCATACCTACTATACTTATAATGCGCTGTGTGTATAGAACAACAACTTGCCCAGGCCATACAGCAAGGACTGCAGCAGCAGTGGGGGCTTAGCACGCCTGCAGCTGACTTAATATTGCAACCTACACGCAAGGAATTCGAAGGGGCTTATACGTTCGTTACTTTCCCTTGGGCCAAGCGTTTGAAGTGTTCTCCTGGAGTAGCTGCTCAGCAATTGGGGGCTTGGCTCCAAGCCCATAGTCCATTAATAGCCGCCTTCAACGTAGTCAAAGGATTTCTGAACCTTACCGTTGCCGATGCTGTATGGCTCAAACAGCTGGAGGCTATAGGTTCCAATGAGCGCTTTGGTCTAGGCCCTGCAAATGGACAGAAAGTAGTAGTAGAATTCTCGTCCCCCAATACCAACAAGCCTTTACACTTAGGTCACCTACGAAATAATTTTCTAGGAGACGCCGTAGCTGCCCTGCTTCAAGCTGTGGGCTACGAAGTACATAGAGTCAACCTTGTCAACGATCGTGGTATACACATCTGCAAATCCATGGTTGCTTACCAGCACTTTGGCCACGGGGAAACCCCCGAAACAGCTGGCGTAAAAGGTGATCACTTAGTAGGCAAGTACTACGTTAGGTTTGACAAGGTATACAAAGCGCAAGTAGCCTTTATGACTAAGCAGCTGGGCGACGAAGCACGCGCTGCCAAGGAAGCCCCTATACTCGTGGAAGCACAACAGATGCTACAAAAATGGGAGCAAGGCGACAAAGCAGTATGCGCGCTGTGGAAGACTATGAATGACTGGGTTTACGAGGGCTTTGATGCCACATACCAGCAGATAGGCATCCAGTTTGACAAGACTTACCATGAGTCTGAAACATACCTACTTGGGAAGAAGGTTGTGGAAGAAGGGTTGGCTAAGGAAGCTTTTTACCGGAAAGAAGATGGCTCTGTCTGGGCGAATCTAACCGAAGAGGGATTGGATCAGAAACTGGTGCTACGCGCAGACGGTACTTCAGTCTACATCACACAAGACTTAGGTGTAGCAGATTTACGCTACCAAGACTATAATTTTGATAAGTCTATTTATGTAGTGGGTAATGAGCAGAATTACCATTTTGAAGTA
>JBCBHC010000054.1:0-5322 GCA_038526075.1 Bacteroidota bacterium
GCTACATCAACAAGCGTCTCTAGGCTAGCCTGGGATCTTTTCTGGCTGAAGTTGATGTCCTCCAGCTTGTTAATGGGCACCAGGTGAATGTGCGCATGGGGGACTTCCAAACCGACTACGGCCATTCCCACGCGTACGCATGGGATAGCATGCTGCAAAGCCTTGGCTACCTGCTTGGCAAACAGCAAAAGGTCCTGGAACTTCTCATCTTCTATATCGAAAATATTGTCTACTTCCTGCTTGGGAACTACTAGTGTATGCCCCAGCGCCATCGGCATAATGTCTAAGAAGGCAATATATCGTTCGTCCTCCGCTACAATGTGCGCAGGAATTTCTCTATCGATTATTTTGGTAAAAACGGTAGCCATTTTCGGCATTTTTGTCATCCCTTAGCTACTTCTAGGCGATTGGTAACCCGGCGCTTACGCTCGGCCAAGTATTGTTCCACTCCCCTCAAAGGCAAGGCGTTGAACGTCTGCGCTGCCGTGAGGCCTCCCTTACGCCCGACGCATACGCCGTAGTACATGTGCTTGAGCCCTTCTCGATTATGTGCGTCTGGATTGATGCTGATCCAAACTTTTTTACTCAAAGCATAATCTAGCCAACGCCAGTCCAGCTCCAAGCGCCAGGGATTTGCATTGATCTCTATGATCACTCCATGCGCTGCGCAGGCATCTATCACAGCTCGGTAGTCTATAGGGTAGCCTTCCCGCCGGAGTAACAAGCGCCCCGTTAAGTGTCCCAGCATAGTCGTGTAGGGGTTCTCAATTGCCCTAATTAAACGTTGCGTAGCTTTTGCTTGATCCATCTGCAATCCGGAATGTACCGAGGCAATGACGAAATCGAAAGTTGCCAGCACCGCATCAGGATAGTCTAGACTGCCGTCCGTGAGTATGTCCGACTCAATGCCCTTAAAAATCTTGAAGTCAGCATATTGTTGATTGAGTATATCGATCTCTCGGTGCTGCTGCTGGATAGCTGGCAGCCGTAGGCCTCCTGCATAAGCAGCTGATTGGCTGTGATCAGAGATTCCTAGGTATTGATACCCCAGCGCTTTGCACTGTTGCGCCATCTCTGCCAAAGTATGCTTCCCATCGCTAGCCGTAGTGTGGCTATGAAAAACGCCTTTCAAGTCTTCTGCTTCAAGGAGCGTTGGCGCTCCCTTTTGGAGTGCCCATGGTAACTCTATCCGCCCCTCGCGCAACTCAGGCGGGATGTAGGGAAGTGCACAGTGGGTGTAGATGGCGGTTTCACTGGTTGGCGCCGACAGCTCATGGACCCGTTCCCCTATCGACTTCCCTTCCTGTACAACTAAGCGCAAGTGAGCCTGAGCACCTGTCTGCAACAATAGTTGCTGGTAAAATTTCTGGTGCGTACAAAATATAATCTCCACCTTGAGAGATGAATCCACAAATACACCCCGCCAGGCAAAAGGCCCCGAGTCTTGCTTCACCTTTTGTAATTGGGGTTGCTGGTCGAGCCATTGGATAACAGCAACGATGTCCTCAGTACCTACCAGGCAGTCTACTTGACCTATAATCTCCAGCTTACGTCGTATAGGACCTGCGAGTGAGACTAACGTATGAGGGAACTGCTGCCGCAAGCGTGCCGTGAGCTCCTCGGCATAAGGGGACGCAGTGGAATAGTGCACCATACCTGCATATTGTGCCTTAAACGCAAGCCCTTCTTGAATAGCATGCTGGATCTTTTGGCCAAGGCCTGCCACGGCAGCCACCTCCCCTTTTTCACAAGCCTTCAACAGGTCATCAGCATTGTCTATTCCCAGCTGTTGCCATATTTTACGCAACTTCTTAGGGCCAATTCCACGTAGTGAGAATAGCTCCCGTAGGCTATTGGGAGTAGCTTGGTGCAATTCCTCCCAGCGTCTTAGAGTACCGGTAGTATTTAATTCATTGACCAGCTTCACGGAGCTAGGCGTCAGCCCTGGCAGCTTTTCTAAGTCTCCCAGAGATAGGTTAGCCAGCGCTTGCGTAGTCTTCTCAACGCACAAAGCGGCGCTGCTATAATGCTTCACTTGGAAAGGATTAGCACCATGAAGCTCTAGCAGCTGGGCGGTCTCTTTGAGTAAAGTAGCTATCCGACTATTCTCCAAATTATCGCGCGATTATGTGACGAATAGACAGCAACATAGGAGATGCGTGAACCCGCCTTTTATGACCACAAACATACGTAATTAGTTGTGCTTGGCTGGAAAGGAAGTTGCTTTAGTAGTTTGGAATGCCGTCTTTTGCGAAGGTATTTATTGTACAACCAAAAACTTAAAAAAATAGTGGAAGAGCGTAACGACAATAATGAAGTATACTCCCAAAGGATTAAGGCAGGTAAGCGCACCTATTTCTTTGACGTAAAGACTACTCGTGCCAATGACTATTATCTGACTATTACAGAAAGCCGTAAGAGATACAACGACAATGGCGATTTCTCTTACGAGAAACATAAGATATTCTTGTACAAAGAGGATGTCAATAAGTTTTTCAAAGCACTCTCTGAGACCATTGCGCATATCAAAGAAAAGCTAATGCCGGAATATGACTTCAGTCAGTTCGATCATGACAGTTCAGAAAGTCACATAAACGACTCACTAGCTGACGAAGGCGCCGAAGGATAAAGTCTAGGAGTGGAGCTGCGTGCTGTCCGAGGAGTTGCGTTATCCAGACAATAGTACTGGATGCCTATGCCTATAGTGCTCGTGTGACCCGACAGGGCTTATTCAGATTCCCGTAATCATTCTGTAGCATAGTCGACCGACTAAAAAAGTCGATGTCGAGGATACTGGCGTGTAACACAGGTTCTTTGGTGCCTTTAGAAGTAACGTCGTTGGTGACTTTCGACTTTCTGGCGGGAGGATAAAACGTCACTGAGAAACCAGTAATCTTCGAGCTGTTGACTTTCGAGCTGTTGACTCAAGCCTGGCCCTCTGAATCTCTAGTAACATTATCAATAATTGGGGTGTTGAGACGAATACATTCTTAGCACAGACTTATGCTAAGAATATGTGCGTTGCCATTGCAGGGCAATTTCATGTGAAAACGCATGTAGCATAGTCCACAAATCATGCTTGGACTTTACATTCTATAAACGCTCCCGAACCCTATTCTACCACAATTTAGAGCGTTCTGAAAGGAAATATTCGCGATACTCCTCTGGCGCGTCAAGCAGCTTCCAAGCTCTCTTTTGTGTGTTAATACCCTTCTGTGACACACCGCTTACGTAATTCTTTGAGCTTTTTGCGTAGGCTTTGGTCTAATTGCTTATCTCCTATTTGCAGTACGTACCCACCTATGAGAGCGGGATCTACTCGCTGCTTTAGCGCTACCTCCTGGCAGGGAGCTATTTGCTGCACTAAATTTTGTAGCTGCTGGACCGTGGCATCTGATAGGGTAGTTGGAGTAGCTACTTGCGCCAGCTGAATGCCTTTCCTTTCGTTGTACTTACTTAAGAAGGCTTGCGTAATAGCAGGGAGCAGAGTGACGCGCTGCTTGTGCACTACAAGCGCCAGAAACTTGCTGGTCAAAGAATGGACTTTGTCTCGGAATAGCGATTGCAGCAATGCATTTTTCTTGTTGCTCTGGATGGTCGGACGCTTAAGCGCTGCTAGCAATTCTGGGGAGCTGCTGAAGACTCGGGCTACGCCCTGCATGTCGGTATATATGCGTAGCAATATTTCCTGAGCTGTAGCTAATTGCAGTAATGACTCAGCATATGTAGTAGCGACTAGGTACATGACTAGAACAATATGTGATGAAGCCTAAGAACTCCTTAAACTTTAAGGTTACATTTCCTCCATCGAGCTCTTTGCTGACCTCATGCCTTCTACAGTCAATCCACTACTGCATCATTTCAGTAGCGCGAATGCTATACATTTCTATTTCAATCACTTTACGCCTTGCAAAAGAAGGATAGTCGGAGACCGAGATGGTAAAATCGTAGCCAAGTTGCTGAGTAACTATAGAATGTTTTGCTAGCTCTAGGCACATATTTGCTAAAGCCCTCATTATTGCGATGTCATCGGCTCCAACGCAGCTCTTTGGTGAGACGTTGTGCATACTGCTCTTGTGTAGCCTGCTGCTGAAACTCTTGCTGCAGGAGCTTAGCGGCTATTTGTATGGACAAGGCCGCCACTTCATTCTGTAACACTGCACGAGCAGCTTCTTTCTCTTTCTCTAACAGCATCTTTGTTTGTGCTACGGCATCTCTACTCACGGCTTCGGCTTCTAGCTTGGCTTGTGCTATAATGTCATTCTTGGCACTTATAGCTTCAGTTATGATCCTCTCTCGCTCTGCTTGTCCTTCGTTGATGAGTGTGGCTTTCTCTGCCTGTACCTGAGCAACTATACTTCTTGCCTCTTTGGCCGCTTGTAGCGCCTCAAAGACACCGCTCTCGCGCTCTTGCATAGCCTGTAATATGGGCTTCCATGCGAATTTACTGAGTACTGGCAGTACCGCCAGCAGCGTTATGGTTTGCCAGAATATAAGCCCAAAGTCGGGAGTAATTAGGTCCATAGGTAGGTAAGATTTATGGTAGGCATAAGTCGCAATAGATACTATACAGACCACCCTGGATTGCGTTGGGTGCTAGCCCTAAGACAGCCACTAGGTCGATAAGCTGTCCGGTGGTGGACTACTTAGTAGCAATGAGCAGACAGACAAGCACACCAAACAGTGCTACCCCTTCTATGAGGGCTGCGGAAATAATCATTGCTGTCTGTACTTTTCCGCTGGCTTCTGGCTGCCTAGAAATAGCTTCCATAGCAGCACAGCCTATTTTCCCTATTCCAAAAGCAGCACCTAGTGCTACGATACCTGCACCAACACTGGCCCCTAAAAGTGCGAGGCTCGTGCTTATTACTGTCATTCCTTCCATATGTTAATTTGTTTAATTGCTAGTTAAATAACTCTAGTTGATATGCGAGATTTTCACGTCTTTTACTCTAGTACTTTTTGCCATATTCTGAAATACAATGATACAGTGCCTATATTCTTATCAAATGAGCAACACCTATGGCAAACTTAACCATTTTGGGCGTCTATTCATACCTGTGTAACAAATTTGCTCAGTGGCTCTCTACAGCTGCTCCAAAGTAGATCGCTGAGAGCAGTGTGAATATATAGGCTTGTAGAAAAGCAACTAGCAGCTTGATAAGAAGCATAAAAACGCCAAACGGTACACTTACAATACTGGCTAGGGCGCTCTCCACGATAAATATCAAGCCCACAATACTCAGCAAGATGATGTGCCCAGCAGTGATGTTAGCAAACAGGCGAATCATCAGGGAAAAGGGCTTAGTGAACAGGCCTAGC
>JBCBHC010000055.1:0-5263 GCA_038526075.1 Bacteroidota bacterium
GAAAATTAGAAATAAGAAGCTGAGGCAAGAACACACCTATACTCTAGTGGCTGAGGAAGAAGCTGACCTCAAGGTCGGGAAGATATCAGTAGAGTCTCCCATTGGAAAAGGGCTATTGGGAAGAAGGGTAGGCGAGCAGGCCGTGATAGAGGTTCCATCAGGTGAGTTGGTGCTAGAAGTGCTTGAGATAAGCCTATAGGCCCATTCGTCGCTGCTCCCTGACTTGCCATTATGAAAGTACCTTGAGCAATGCGAAGGATTACGACCTCGTTAGACGTACGGAATACAATACCTTATAAAGATAATTATGTACGCAACGCTGCAGACAAAGCGATCGGGCAGTTGGGCAGTGCTGCTACAAGAGAGTCGCAGGTGGCCCTCGTGAAGGCCCTCGGGCATGAAGATAAGCAGGTACGCCACGATGCAGCTAGCGCGATCGGGCTGTGGGACGTATCCTTACTGATAATAACTTATTGTCAGCAGGACGCGACCAGAGAAGCACTAATGCCATACATCACTAAAAAGCTATATAGCGAGCGTTTGGTAATAGCAGGCCAGCAGCTCACGCTCTACCAGCGGGTGGGTAGTGTTGCTATTGAGGGCCTCCCTACAGAAGGTATCAAAGCGCTGCAGGCGGCGCTGGCCGAGTACCGAGAAGAAGTGCTCAAGGCATCTAGAAAAGGTGTAGCAGAAAATGCATCTTCTAAGACCAAACAGGAGGATATAGAGAAAGATCCAGCGCTCGAGGATAAAAAAGACGATGTCAAGTCCTCTTAGACATTCAAGACAAACAAGCTACTAGCTTCATGAATTAGGCCAAGACGCTTGGCCATGTCAATGAGCAAGGGAGAGATGAGGCCGTTCATGCTTCTTGTGTCTTGAACATAAAATAAGGAACCATTTTCTCACTCCCTTGTTCCACAACCCTACTCAAACTCAAAATAGTCTCCAGGCGCTAATTCTTGCGTCTTTTTTTTGTTTTCATACTGCCCCTTTAGCATCTGTTGAATGACTGTCCCCTGCTCTTTGAGCTTTTTACTCAAGCTTTTCCTGAAGGCTTGCGCATCATGTGCTACCTGATAATGCGTTGTGGTGCCTTTCAGTCGCAGGAATGCATTGATGTTCTCCAGCGCGTCCTCTGCCACCGCTTCTGGAACGTGGAAGTCGGCATTGGGTCGTAATCCCGAAAGAGGTATCTCAAAGCTATAATCTATCTTTCCGTCTAGTGCGTGGGTGCCAGTAAGCTTCATGTGCGTTACACTTGAGTGTACTTCCATAGGCGGGATATACACAATGCCATTCTGAATTTTTATGTGGGTATTGAGGGGCGAAAAGCGTACATATGCTAACGCCTTTTCAGGTACATACTTAGCCAAACGTTGGATAGGAGGGAAGTGCTGTAACGCTCCGTAGTGCAGCTTTATGTCTGCTGCTCCTTGTAACTTCTCCCAGCTGAACTTACCTTGGTGGTTCATGTGCAGGTTGAAATGGCCATTAGCGAGCACCTCACCACGCAGGTGATCGTCGGTGAGAAAGGTTTGGTGAAAATTTTCGCACATATAAAAAAGCCGTTGTAAGTCTACGCCACGCAGCTTAATCGCTGTACGGATATTGTAACCATCAGCGCTTTCCGCTACACACCCACTCAGCATCCCTTTACCTCCCGCAATCCCTAGGTCCAGCTGATCCACAGTAAGTTTTTTCCTCTCGACCCGTAGCGTGCTGCGCATATTTTTACCTCGGAAGCGTCGGTAGTGTATCTGGTGTGCGGCACACTCTAGGCTTGCTACCCAGTTATCAGGAAGGCGTAACTGCCTTTGGGGAGCTGCGTTGCTCTCGTGACCAAGGAGTACGTCTAGGTCCAGGTAATCGACGTGAAGCTTAGCATGAGCATTGTATATGGGCGTAGTGCCCAAGGGTGTAGGTAGTAACAGATGCAAAGATCCGCTTATCGAAAAATCTCCTGACTGCATGGTGCCAGATAGTGCGGGAATCGTCAGCGTATTGTCCTTAAAGTTGAGCTCCCCGTGGATATCCTTCCATACATGCTTCGGCTTTTTGGTGGTACATCGCACAGAGTGTACCTGTACTGTTCCCGTAAGCTTGGGAGCCTGTACTCCTCTTGCGCCTCGCACGAATGCTTCTACGCTAGACTCTAGCTGACAGTTTAGTAGTAAGTGCCCAGCAGTATCTTGAATGGGCACTTGACCTAATATCAGGTTAAGCTTGGAAAGATCTACCTGGCTCTGCGCTGCGCACTTTAGCTGCGGGTTGCGAAAGTCTTGGAGTGTTAGGCTTCCGCGTAACATACTCCCCACCAATGCGCCTGTTATATTGTCTAGGATTAGCCTTGCAGTCGCCAGGTCGTATACATCGGGCACGCACACTTTCCCCACCGCCTCCTTCACAACTACGAGTGGCTGGGTTAGGTAGGGAGTAGTGTATGTGGTGTTGCGGAACAATAGATCTCCCTGCGCAGACATGGACTGCTGAGTACCAGATGGCTTGGTTAAATGAACTGTGCCGCTTATGTGACTACGCCAGGGGACTTCAGTACTTTGATGCTGATATGGCAAGCACCGCAGCACGGTGCTTATTGGCGTGCCTTTACTCTGCACTTTTAAATAGATGGGTGCGCCACTAGCCAGTCCGCAATGCCCTGTCACCGTAAGGGCGGCACCGTCTTGCTGTAGCTTGACGGTATCGAGTGCTATTGTTTGCCGTTGCGGATTGTAAGTCAGCTGCGCATCGAGTGTAGGATGCAATGCAGGTGTCCAAGTATGACGTCCGTGTTGTATGCACGGGTTAGTGATAGCCCCTTTCACATGAATCTTGAGCTTTTGCCCATCCTGGTATAGCGACGCTGCGGCACGCCGGACACAACAACGCTGGCGCTGATTTGCACGATGGTATGTAACGCTTATGTCTTCTAGAAGTAGCCTATGCAGCATCATGTCCGACAAGCCTTGAGGTGGTTGCTTGTCTGCTGGTAAATATGTGTACAAGTGATTTACATCTATTGCTCCTTGTACAAGCGTTAATTCGTTTAACGAATACTTCCCCTGTAGCACATCCCATAGACTGAATACGCACTTAGCCTTACTCACTGCCGTACAAGCAAAGCGCTGTGTTGCAGGATCCAGAATAGTCACATCCTTGATGACTAGCGTGATGTAAGGGAAAGCTTGGAGCGCTTCTATTGATATCCCGCTTACTTTTATAGAAGCATTGAACCGATGATTGATCTCGGCAAGGACTCTTTGAACAATCTCATCACGATGGCGGTGGCAGTACACACTGGTAGCGGTGGCTACCGCTATCAATAGCAAAAAGCAGAGGCTTAGCAAGGTTGTGACAGCGCGTATAATCTTGGCCATATATGAGGATGGGTAATGCGCAAGAGTAGCAGGCGATTCGCACAGGTAAGGCTTGGGGGATGGTTCTATCGGAAATTCTTATATTTGCTAGCCCTAGAGGGCTCTTAGCTCAGTTGGTTCAGAGCATCTGCCTTACAAGCAGAGGGTCGTAGGTTCGAATCCTACAGAGCCCACTCCACACAAAGTGCTGTTGGGGAGCACTTCATACATCCCAAGCGCATACTGAAAATAGTGCGTGATATCAGTGGATGTGTCCTACCGAGCGCACCCCGTAGGAGCCGCGAAGCATCTCATCGAGTGGTAGCGAGGATAGCGTCGAGCGGTAGTTCACCGAGAAGCCTGCTTTTACTCACCTACACACGTAAGACGAATGGCTATGCATGTTGCGGAATACATGCTTTAGCTGTAGAATTATTATGAAAGCGCCATACTCTGGCGGAGTGTGTTCACACGAGCAACATCCAAGCCTGTCCATTTGCTCACCTGCTCCACAGGCGCTCTGTCTTGAAGCATGCTTTTGGCTATGTTGTCAGCTTTAGTTTGCATACCCTCTCTCATCCCTTCTTTCTTGCCTTCTTTCTTGCCTTCTTTTATCCCTTCTTGTATACCTTCTTTTTTACTTTCTTGTCGTACTCGATCACCATATGTCATAATGATATCATTTTTGTTTATTAATACTTGTTCAATAACTTCACAAGCTCTTTTGCCAGCGACTTCATCACTCAAGCTCTCTGCACATTGCAGCATAGAGTAAATATAACTATCACCTACAGCTGCTATGGTCTTTTCGAATACAAGTCTGTACTCTTCAGGACGTAGTTCAAAATTACCATCGCGCCCGTGTTTAAGCAATAGAAGTAGAATAGCACAATGGCCCGTTTTGAGTAAGTCTGCGTCGCTATACTTGTTCAAATCGATGAGAATAAACTTGAAGTTTAAGTACTTTTTCGCCACCTCTGGACATCCAAAGCACTCCTCAGGGTGAATAGGATAGGGCTGTGGAGAGGGTTTGCCATGATAGATAATAAAGTTGAGCATCGTAGGTACTGGCTCTCCGGCTTCCATGTAGAGTGCCATGTTGTCCACTGTATAGTATAGCCCCCGAGGGATCATCAGCCGGTCTGGACTACTCTGATGCTCCCCACTCAACATTACTTTACCTAATTTTCCCGCCTCCATTTCGTAGGCAATATCCTGTCTACGCTGCTGCAGCTTGGCATCAGTATGGACTCTGTCTACCCGCGTGAGCGTCTCATACTTGGCCTCAGCCTTGAAATCTCCCGGGAGAAAGTACCGCGCAAATGCTTCTGCCACGGGCGCTAGCTCCATACTCTTGCTGAAAAATAGGTCAAACTTTGAGTTTACTTTTTGTCTTAGGGATGGAATTTTTCTAGTCATATGAATATAGTGTTTGTGTTTGTTGTATTGTCAAGCTTCAGGCGCTTCTGCAGGGGTTCAAGCTTTACGAGAGTATAACTTAGCTATTCTTGAGCTAACTTCCCTCGAGGCGTTGCAATCTGAGTCACTTGCTTTTATAATTACCGTCGCGTACCCCGATCTGTTTTTTAGCCAAAGGCGTCTGTTAAAGCTGGTCGATGACAAACGTTGATCTGGGAGACGGATCGGGGCTGTAGGTGAAAACCAGCTCTGGGAAAAGTTATTGAGTTGATGTATTCACACAGCAATTATACACATTTTTGCGTGAAGACAATACCTTTGCTATTAATGGTACTTGAGTAGTTACTATTGTTCAACCATAAAAAACTGATCACTATGTATAGAAAGCCTATTTACTTATTAACGCTCTGCCTGATGCAGGGCTGCAATACCCAGTTCACGCACCTCGCTGCCGACGATGAAAAGCGGGCATTAGCGCATCTTACGCC
>JBCBHC010000056.1:0-5231 GCA_038526075.1 Bacteroidota bacterium
GAGCAGCTTGGCGGCATCCTGGATGTTGCCATCTGGATTGTCTGTGTCGCCCACAATAGCACCGGCTAGGTTGGAGAGGCCTTCCTCGAAGTCCTCAAAGTCAAAGTCGAGTATGACAGCTCCCATGATAGACTGCACTACTTGCAAGACACCTTTGGCCCCGTAGTATACACGCCAGGCAGGGTGGCTAGGCTCAGGCTTGGCTTTCAAGAGTACCAGGCTCTGCTGCAAGAGCCTAGCTTGGTAAGCAAAGGGGTAGTACTTAGACTTTTCAATAAGGGCCAGCTTGGCTTTGAAGCGACTGTAAAGCGGCTCTTTAGGGCTCCACTTATCTGGAGAGATCAGCCTAATTTTAATGAGGGCATGGTGCAGGGCATTGAGCGTATTCTTGTAAGAGGGATAAGTGCTCTGGGTATACTGGCCCTTGTCTTCAGGCAGCCCCTTGAGCAAGCTGAGACCGAGCTTGGTGAGGAGCGTAGGATCACCTTTAAAAGCTTGGGGAGCAATGTGCTGCAAAAACGCCTCAATGCCTCGGGCATACTTCTTAAAATCAAAGCCCTCTTCGGTCTTCTGCCGCCAGACCTCTACGTAGGTCTCAAGGAGCTTTTGGGTAGCTTCGTCATTGGGCTGCACCTTAGCTAAGAGGCTGTAATAGTGTATATCCTTGTCATCGCACTGCGCAAAAGATTGCTCCTGAAAGAGGATGTTATATTCCTTAAAAATACGTCTAAGGGCTAGTTTGTCTTTGCGTTTGGGGTGATTAAGGGCCTTGATAAGGGCTTGGGTGGTGGTGATCTTGTTGGCCGTTGCAACGAGCGGCTTGTTATGTTCTGGGGTGATCTTTAGTACAGAAGCTTGCCGCGCTGTGAGGAGTCTAGCGTGCCATAGTGGGTCGCTGGAGGCAGTAGTGCTGCCTTGACCCAGGCTGGAGGTAGCTGCATTGTGCTTGACGTCGGGTTGGTGCTGGGCAGCAGAGTATACCTTCTTGTCTTCGCCATCACTGTCCTCATCATCAGGACTACCACCTAAAAGCAAGCCATCCATGGGCTGCTCCCCCCACGCATTCCCTTTGTAAGGAATGGGAATGATCGTGCCATCAGGTGGGGGTGCTTGGGCTTTGGCTATGGTCGACTTTTTGGGCTGGTAAGTAGTGTCAATGAGCAGGTCTTCGCCTGTGCAGGCATGTAACGCGAATAAAGTAGTTGATAGCGTAGCTCCACGGAGCCACAGAGTATATGATTTGTGCATAGTATTATAGGTTAATTGTTGTTGATTGAAATTGGCTGATGCTAGTATCGATAGATTTTTATGACCACGAAGGGTAACTCACGTGTCATGCACAATGTTATTAGTTCTCCTCAAAGAATGCAAGGAATAGCAAGAGAAATTTATAAGTACTGCATAAATGAGAATAAAAATTGCTTGGCCCTCGGACGAGCTTACGCTGTCTCAGCCGCTACGTCTCGCTCCAGCCGTAAGTTATCAATAATGAAGCGTTGACGGTCTTGCGTATTTTTACCCATGTAGAAGGCGAGTAGCTGCTGAATGTTGGTAGTCTTATGCAGTAATACTGGCTCTAGCCGGATGTCTTTACCGATAAAGTGCTGGAACTCATCGGCAGAAATTTCTCCTAAGCCCTTGAATCGAGTAATCTCTGCCTGTGTGCCTAACTGCGTCATGGCCGCTTGCTTCTCTGCTTCGCTGTAGCAGTAGCGAGTTTTCTTTTTATTCCGTACCCTAAATAGCGGCGTTTCTAATAAGTAGAGGTGTCTGTTGCGCGCCAGGTCTGGGAAAAACTGGAGGAAGTAGGTAAGCAGGAGTAAACGGATGTGCATGCCGTCTACATCGGCATCGGTAGCAATGACGATTTTGTGATAGCGCAAGCTCTCCAAGCCGTCTTCTATATTCAAGGCATGCTGCAGTAGGTTAAACTCTTCGTTTTCATAGACGACTTTCTTCGTGTAGCCAAAGCAGTTGAGCGGCTTCCCACGTAGTGAGAACACGGCCTGGGTCTGCACATCGCGTGACTTGGTAATGGAGCCGCTGGCAGAGTTGCCCTCGGTAATAAAGATCGTGCTCTGGTCCTTGTCTGCGTGCGTACCGTCGTAGTGTATTCGGCAATCCCGGAGCTTCTTGTTGTGTAGGTTCGCCTTCTTAGCTCGCTCATTGGCTAGCTTTTTGATCCCAGCTATTTCTTTGCGCTCTCGCTCCGACTGGAGTATTCTCTTGAGTAGCGCATCCGCAGTCTCGGGGTGGCGATGTAAGTAGTCGTCTAACGCTGTCTTAAGAAAGTCATTGACAAAGGCCCGTGTAGTGGGACCCTGGGGGCCTACTTTCTGTGATCCAAGCTTGGTCTTAGTCTGTGATTCAAAGACAGGCTCTTGCACCCGTATGGCAATAGCGCTTACGACTGATGCTCTGATATCGGTTGCATCAAATTGTTTTTTATAGAACTCCCGCACCGTTTTGACCAAGGCCTCTTTAAAGGCCGCCAAGTGCGTGCCCCCTTGGGTCGTAAACTGTCCATTGACAAAGGAATAATACTCCTCGCCATACTGGCTGCTATGGGCTAGGGCCACTTCTATGTCCTCGCCTTTTAGGTGGATGATGGGATAACGCAGCGTCTCTACATCTGTCTTGCGTTCCAGTAAGTCGAGCAACCCACGCTTAGAAATATACTTTTGTCCGTTGAAGTGTATCGCAAGCCCTGCATTGAGGAAGGCATAGTGCCAGAGCTGCTCTTCGATAAATTGGGAGACGAAGCGGTAGTTCTGGAAGATGCTCTCGTCTGGCTCGAAAACCACTCGCGTACCATCAGGGTCTTGCGTGGGCTGTACCAGCGACTCATTCAAAAGAATTCCCTGTTTGAAGGTGGCTGCTTTGCTTTTCCCCTCCCTGAAGGCTTGTACCTGAAAGTGCGTGGACAAGGCGTTTACCGCCTTAGTGCCCACGCCGTTGAGCCCTACAGACTTCTGAAAAGAGATACTGTCATACTTACCGCCAGTGTTGATTTTGGAGACGCAGTCTACAAGTTTACCTAGTGGAATACCCCGACCATAGTCTCGTACTGTCACACGGCCGCCCTCGATACTTAGATCAATACGCTTTCCGTAGCCCATCATGTGCTCGTCAATACAGTTGTCTAATATCTCTTTAAGCAGTACATAGATGCCATCGTCGTAGGCTGATCCATCGCCGAGCTTGCCTATATACATACCGGGACGCAGACGAATGTGCTCTCGCCAGTCCAGTGAGCGAATGTTTGCTTCAGTGTAGTTATGTGCTGCCATACATTAGTAATAGTGTGGTAGATGCTCCTTGAGCTAAGAAACGCTCCCAATTTACGCATCGCTAAGCGATCGCATGCTACTTCTTCCTGAAGACTAACTTAACTGGCACCCCCTCCAGGTCAAAGTGCTTCCGCAATTGATTCTCAAGGTAGCGCTTGTACGGTGGCTTTACATACTGGGGGAGATTACAGAAGAAGGCGAATACGGGTGTATGGGTGGGCAGCTGCGTAACGTACTTGATCTTGATGTGCTTGCCTTTGATGGCAGGAGGATTGTACCGCTCTATGGCGCTAAGCATCGCCTTATTCAGGGCAGCAGTCGCTATACGCTGCCGCCTACTATCATAGACTTTTAATGCCTTCTCTAGGGCTTGGTAGATGCGCTGCTTCTTGACATTGGAAATGAATAGTACAGGGATGTAATCAAGAGGCGCTATTTTCTGTAGCAATTGCTTTCTATAAGCTTCGACAGTGCTACTATCTTTTTCGATCAAGTCCCATTTATTAACCAGAATGACTATTCCCTTTCTGTAGCGGTGCGCCAGGGCAATTAAATTCAGGTCTTGCCCCTCCAGTCCTTGGGTAGCATCGAGCATTAGCAGACATACGTCTGATTCTTCTAGCGCTTTGACGGCGCGTACAACAGAGTAGAACTCTATGTTATCCTTGACTTTGGCCTTTTTGCGGATACCTGCGGTATCGGTGAGCAATATTTGCTTGCCGTACAGGTTATAATGCGTGTTGATCGCATCTCTTGTGGTGCCTGCCAGTGGCGTGACAATGCTGCGCTCCTGACCTAGTAACACATTCAAAAAAGAGGACTTGCCTACGTTGGGGCGTCCAAGGATAGCGATCTTGGGAAGCAATCGCTCCTCTTCCGATACATCTTCTGGCAGATGCTCCACTACAGCATCCAATAGCTCGCCAGTACCCGTACCACTCGCCGACGAAATGGGATAGGGCGTTCCTAGGCCCAGTGGGTAGAAGTCGTGCATCATAAGGGCAGTCGCAATGCTATCCGCTTTGTTGGCGACCAATAGCACGGGCTTGTAAGTCGTACGTAATACAGCTGCAAACTCCTTATCAAAGCCCGTCAGACCGTCCTTACAATCTACCACAAACAGGATGACGCTGGCTTCGTCAATGGCTATCTGCACTTGGCTGCGGATAGCTTTTTCAAAGATATCATTGCTGCCCTCTACGTAACCACCTGTATCGACTACTGTGAAGTGTCTGTTTGTCCATTCAGCATAGCCGTAGTGTCTATCCCGTGTAATGCCACTTTCGTTGTCCATAATAGCCATGCGCTGCTCCACCAGACGGTTGAACAGCGTGGACTTACCTACGTTAGGCCGGCCAACAATGGCCACAATGCTTGCCATAATTGCTAGGAGTTAATGATTGTACCAGCGGAATAGCCTTGGCTCCTACCCCAGATGTACAAGCTACTTTCGTGCTGCATCCCGAATACTGAGTTATAGCCCCAGCGCCGTACAGAGGGTTACTATCGACTACTAGCGTCCGTTGGCTTAGAAGGATCCCGACGCTTACCCCTTGCTACACAGTTCAGTTGTGGCACAAGGTTCCAGAGGAGATACAAAAGCATGCTAAGTGCCAGTCCCTCTACCCTACGCAAGCATATCAGTAGCGTGGCAATGGCCAGGAAACTGTAACGTTTTCTATCCTCAGCCCAGGTGTAGGTCTTAAACTTGAAAGTCATAAACTCGATGGGCGCTACCAACAATGCTGATAACATAAAGGGAATCGAAGCCAAAGCATAGGGGTGAGTAAGCAATTGCGTTAGCCATGGGTATGTATCGGCGGCAATTATGAGCGGGAGTGTGCTCACCAGGAGCCCACTAGCTGGTGATGGCAATCCCTGGAAGGAAGCGTGCTGCTTCGTAGTATTGAATTGTGCTAGCCGCCAGGCAGTTGCTACCGG
>JBCBHC010000057.1:0-5081 GCA_038526075.1 Bacteroidota bacterium
GCTGGGCTTTACAGTCTACTGTTCTTTAGTGGCTACCTAAACCTTGAAGCCATTGACGCACTCAGAAATTTCTTCAGGCTCTCGGTGCCGAACCACGAAGTAGCCTACATTTACAAGGAACGTGTCTTATCGTGGGTAGAACAAAAGCTAAAGCTTGCTCCCGCAGGGTATATACAACTAGCCGATCTACTGGTTGAGGGAGATCTCGAAGGATTCAAGGATACTCTGCAAAAATTCTTGCATCAGGGAGTAAGTTTTTATCAGACAGGAAGCAAATTATCAGAGGTGTTTTACAACGGCTTCATGCTGTGCTTACTGAGCATGCTCTCCTCTTATTACCGCTTAGAGAGTGAGTATGAGAGTGGTCTGGGTAAGGCTGACGCAGTGCTGCTCCCTAGGTCGGCGAGTAACCCTCAAGCTTTGATACTGGAGTATAAGGTTTGCAAAGCTGCAGAAGACTTAGCATCCACGGCACAAGCTGGCCTTAAGCAGATACAAGAGAAGCATTATGCAACTAAGGTACAGTCATATGATGGCGTACAGCGCATCCTAGCGTTGAGCCTATCGTTTTGTGGCAAGGAGGTGTCCTTAGCGAGTGAGGTGTTGACAGCGTGAAGCCGCCTGTGTGCAGCTTCGTCGCTTCGAACTAGTACGAGAATAAGATTTGATCTCGCTAGCGCGGCAGTAAGGTCCGCTCTCTCTGAGTATGATCACGTACTGGGCCATTTAGACCAACGTTAGCTTCGTCGCTATCAAGTAGATTCCGGAAGGATACAGATCTCTCATACTGCCCTAGCCATGACCTGCGCAGAGCAAGAACTAACCTACCGTAGAATAGCCCGATACTGTGCCTACCAGGAACGTACCGAAAAGGAAGTACGTGACAAGTTGTATGCACTGGGAATACGTGGTGAGGCTGACTACACCACACTGATTCAAAAGCTCAAGGAAGACGCTTACCTAGATGAAGACCGTTATGTAACACTGTTCGTAAGCAGTAAATTGAGACGCAATCAGTGGGGGAAACGTAAAATTGAAGCTGTGCTGCTTGAGAAAGGACTCAGCCCGGAGCAGATAGCCACGGGCCTATCATTCGTCTCTGACGAAAACTATCGCGCGATGATCTGGAAGGTGGCCAAACGCAAAAAAGCACTGATGCATGGTGGCGAGCTACGCCAAAACAAACAACGGCTCATCAACTACCTCGTGCAGAAAGGCTATGAGCACAGCATCGTCAACGCAGTTACCCAAGAGCTTTATCCCACCTAATGGCGACCAAGCAAAAAATTACCTTCTGCTGCCAGCAATGTGGAGCCCAGTACCCTAAGTGGCAGGGCCAGTGTACTACGTGTCAGGCCTGGAATAGCATTGTCGAGGAGGTGGTATCGCAAGCGCCTACTACTACAACTATGTCCCCTTGGCGCACGCCTTCATCGGTACAGGCGCTACAAGTCCCCCAGCCCAAGCTACTACAGGACATTCGCCACGAAGCCCAAAGCCGTATTCACTGCGCTGACCAGGAGTTCAGCCGGGTGCTAGGTGGCGGTATAGTGCCTGGCTCGCTGGTACTGATAGGCGGAGAGCCGGGTATCGGCAAGTCTACGTTACTACTACAGCTAGCGCTGTCACTGACATTGCCCAAGGTACTGTATGTATCAGGCGAGGAGAGTGAAGCACAAGTGAAGATGCGGGCTGAGCGGATGGAGCGCACTGCGTCGCACTGCTACCTCCTCAACGAAACCTCCCTCCAAAACATCTTCCAGCAGATAGCCACGCTGAAGCCCTCACTCCTTATCATCGACTCTATACAGACCCTGCACACAGAACATGTAGGGGCTGCTGCTGGGAGCGTTGCCCAAGTACGAGAATGTACTGCGCTGCTGCTACGCTATGCCAAAACGACCAACACGCCCGTGTTCCTCATTGGGCACATCACCAAAGCCGGTAACCTAGCAGGCCCCAAGGTACTAGAGCATATGGTAGATACGGTGCTACAATTTGAGGGGGATCAACATTTGGCCTACAGAATTATACGTACGGTCAAGAATAGGTTTGGCGCTACGGCTGAGCTTGGCATCTATGAGATGCGTCAGCAAGGCCTACGCGAGGTCAATAATCCCTCAGAGTTACTCATCTCGCAGCGCACGCACACCTTAAGTGGCATTGCCATTGGTGCTTCGTTAGAAGGGAACAGGCCATTGCTTATAGAGATACAAGCCTTGGTGAGCGCCGCCAATTACGGCACGGCCCAGCGCACGACCACAGGATTCGACATCAAACGACTACATATGCTACTTGCTGTCTTGGAAAAACGAGCAGGGCTATACCTAAGTACCCAAGACGTGTTTCTAAACATTGCAGGTGGACTGCGTGTGGAGGACCCTGCGCTAGACCTGGCCGTATGTATGGCTATAGCCTCTTCGCTAAAGGACCGAGTAGTGCCGCAGCGTTACTGCTTCGCCGCTGAAGTAGGTTTGGGAGGTGAGATTCGGGGAGTTAGCCGGGTAGAGCAGCGAATTGCAGAAGCAACTAAGCTGGGTTTCGAAGCAATATTCGTCTCCAAGTATAACTTCAAAGGGCTTGCTTCGCAAGATTTTTCCATCGCCCTAAAGCCAGTAACCAAGATAGAGGAAGTAGTGCGTGAGGCATTAACCTGACGGTGCACAATGAGTATAGCCTGGCATTGCCTCCGAAGGCGACAAAAGCGCTACCCCAAAAAGCCGCGCAAAGTGATGCATTAACCGCTCAATGACCACCTGCATATCCTGCAGTGCTTCCAGTTCATTCTCTAGGGAGGTGAGAGACTTACCGGATACGCCACAAGGGATAATCGGGCGAAAATAATTGAGGTCAGGGTTTACATTAAGTGCCAGCCCATGCATCGTTACCCACCTAGTAGCGCGGATGCCGATAGCACAAATCTTCCGAGCATGCATCGGCGAAGTAGGCTCCAGCCATATCCCAGTCAGCCCTGGAATTCTTCCACCTTGTAATCCGAAATCTTGCAGGACGGCAATCATGACTTCCTCGAGCAGCCGTAGGTAGCGATGTAGATCTGTGAAGAAATTGTCTAAGTCTAGTATAGGATATATTACCAGCTGACCGGGGCCGTGATAAGTGACCCCTCCGCCACGGTTAGTGCGGTGCAGTGGAATACCTTGCTGCTGTAGCGTGAGCGCTGGTACTAGCAGATGCTCTGGAAGCCCACTAGTCCCCACAGTGTACACATGTGGATGGTTGCACAAGAGCAGATAGCCAGGCGTGGGCTGTTGCTGCGTAGAAGGACGCTTGCGATTCGCCAGCTTGATGGTCACTATCTCTTGCAGCAATGCTTCCTGTAAGTTCCAGGCAGCCTTGTATGGAATCGTGCCTAACTGCCGGAGGTATATGGAGCGGGGGCTACTATTCATAGTTCCTGCACCAATCACACATCCATTGTAGACTGTTAACGCTTTTGAAGAATCCAACACACAAGGCTTAGTATGGCACTAAACAAAATACTGGTGGTAAGGGGAATGTATAGCCGGAAGTTCTCTCGTTCTATGAAGATATCACCAGGGAGCCTATGCCAGTTGCCTAGCCAACTTAGCTTGGCGAGGTCGTTCCAGAATATCCCTAGGACTATAAAACAGATGCCTGTTATGATGAGTGCCTTTTCGGTCATGGATGCTGCCTCTCTATAGGTTTAGGGTGTGTGTGTAGACAAAGCTTACTTACCAGTACTTTGCTGACACGTACATCCTGAAAGTGTTGTGCCAGAAGCGTGCAGAGCTGGGGGTGAAGTATCCGTCCCCTAGGGGCTACTGTAGCCACGGGTAGCTCAACGGGAACAGTGTGTAGCTGTAAATGATGCCGCAGCAGCATCCAGCCCTTGCCGGTCAATTCTATGGGTATGGTTTTAGGAGGAGCTGCTTCGAAAGCAAGATTTTTTTGTCGACAGTAAAGTCGATGGGGCACTGGATGGCGGTGGTATAATTTTTACTGAGGGCATTAAATACCCAGAATAGCGTAGCCACGCTAATGCAGAGTAACATAGCGCGCCATTGCGTATTGGATGTCTCTGTAGCCATGAGCAAAAGGTTTTGAGGTAGCCATCATTTGCTGATAGCGTTATTGCCATCAAGCGTGATAGCACTTTTTGATACTGTAAGTTTAGCACCCTTGCTGTCAATTTGTAACGTAACAGTGTCATCCGCTACGCTGAACACGGTACCATGGATTCCGCCTAATGTCACCAACGGAGTCCCTTTCTTGAGCGTATCTAAAAATGCTCGCAGCGCTCTTTGGCGCTTTTGCTGCGGCCGAACCATAAATATGTAAAAGACCACGGCAATGCTACCAATCAATAAAAACTGATGCATAAAGCTACTGGGGTTAGCTATATCACTGAAAAATATACTGTCCATATAAACAAGTTCGCTTATTACTGGTTAAGCCTCTTTTAGCTTGCGAAGAATCGTTGCTATGCGTTTCGATAGTTGCTTCAAGGTGATAGAGGGGTTTCCTGTGCTGGATTTTGTTGAAGTGCCCCCCATTACAACGCAAGTGTTTTCCACTTATGCCTTCACTGTAGCACCTTAGAAGGCCTTTCGTACCTATCTATTCAATCCCTTTTATGGCACAAGGCTTTCTACTTGTGCCTGTATTGTCCCTCTTTTATGGCGCAAGTGTTCTTTCCTTTGGCACACGTAAAAAAGAGACGCTTAGATAATTCAATATTGGGCTAGCTGGTCAAGATTTGCAGCTCAAATGTATTACAAAATGCCTCAAGGTACTAACATCGTCGACTTCGTCAAGAAGTTGGATATGCCAGCAAGTTGCCACAAATATTTATCAGAAATCAAAATGGGCTAAAGGTTACAGCTGTCGAAAATGTAAGTACACTACTTGCTGTCTTAGCGGAAAGCCTCAGACGCGGAAATATATGCGCTGTGAGTACAGAGATACATTCTATAGTTAGAAGCCAGAAGAACCTCTACGGCATACAAATCAGAAAACTACAGTGCTTGCAAAAGAAAGAGGGCTAATTATGTTAAGACAGCAAGTAGTGTACTTACATTTTCGACAGCTGTAACCTTTAG
>JBCBHC010000058.1:0-5065 GCA_038526075.1 Bacteroidota bacterium
ATGGGAGCTTTTTGTTACATACTGGTTCCCATACGGAAGGCAGCTGCCATGCTTGTCTTAGGTACTCTAGCGGGAACGTGATAAATTTGTGCACCCTGTATTGATACCAATACTCTTTAGGACCAAGAATACTTGCACGAAAATACATAAAAATGAAAAAGATACTCCGCCCTCTTCTACTTTGGATGATAAGGCCAGCTGTGGCTGGAATTGTGATCAGTGCTAACACCTGCGAGAACATAAATGCTGATACTTTTCCTGAGCCTAGACGTCACACTAAAAATAGTGCTGCTGTGGACCGTGAGCAAGCTGTCGACTACTCTGAGGACAACGATACTTGTGAGCGTGAGCAAGCTGAAGACTGCTCTGGAGATAGTGCTACACTGGAGCCAAACGGAAGTAGCCTCCCAAATACTCTAGAAGCACTCCTAATCGAGCCACAAAAAGGTGGCTTCAAAAAAAATGTTATTCCCCCCGGGGTTGATCACAAGGCACTTAGACAGCTGACCTATACCTTAAAAAATATTCCCCAAAGAGCGTGTGATCTCATTAACAAGTACGCAGGGTCTGGCGATTCAAGCACTATCCTGCACAAATTTTTACGCTGTCACAGCAAAGATAGTCCTGCGACAGACTCCATATCTCTTCTTCTATTACAAGCAGGAGGGGATCCTAACAACATAGATCTGGCGTGTGAAGGGTGCACAGCACTTCATCTTGCCATAAAGAATGAACACCCTCTGACGCTCGCATATTTACTGCAGGACGGAAGCAACGTAAAGATCAATGCACAGGATATAGAATGTAAGACCGCGCTGCATTACATGCTAGACCTTCCCAGCTTCACGGCAGACAAGGAACTGAAAGTATTCGAGAGATTACTCCAGCTAGGAGCGAACCCCAAGGTAGGACGTCCGATTCACAAGTACATCGAAGAATTAATCCAGAAGGGAGAAGCAGCGCTAGAGCATCTAGGTAATGAGCATTATGCCCAAGTATACGGCGAGCGAGACAGGCGTAAATTCGAATTACTACGTAAGGAAGTGCCTCAGCTTCTGTGGAAGTACAGCTAAAGTACAGCATAAAAAATCTTCGCGTACGCTGTGCCTAATGCGCACTACACACCATGTTCAATTTTTTCTCCCAAAGTGTCAAAGACAGTCAAGAAGTCTTAGATAAGGGCCCTGCCAAGACTAAGCAGTCCCTCTGGAAGCAGCTCGGTAAAGCAGTGGCTGGGAAGGCGTATGTGGACGAAGCAGTACTTGACAGCCTAGAAGAACTCCTCATTTCAGCGGATGTAGGCCTGGAAACAACCGTCAAGATCATTGAGCGGATAGAACAGCGTGTAGCCCGAGATAAGTACTTGAATACTTCAGAGCTGAACGGACTGGTGCAGGAAGAGATCATGGCCTTGCTAGAAGAGCAAGAAACATCCAATACAGCATTCAGCACGTCTGCCTCCCCCTACGTCATCCTCGTAGTAGGAGTTAATGGCGTGGGGAAGACCACTACCATTGGGAAGCTAGCGGCCCATTATCAGCAGACCGGTAAGCGCATAATCTTAGGCGCAGCCGATACCTTCAGGGCCGCGGCTGTGACTCAACTACAGCAGTGGGGCCAGCGTGTAGGCGCTACCGTAGTGTCAAAAGGCATGCATACCGATCCGGCAGCAGTGGCTTATGATGCTGTGAAAGCAGGTATCCAGGCACAAGCAGACGTAGTGATTATCGACACGGCAGGTAGATTGCACACCAAAGTCAATTTGATGCAAGAGCTGTATAAGATACGGCGGACGATCTCTAAGTGTCTACCCGGAGCGCCCCATGAAGTACTGCTTGTCCTGGATGGTAGTACAGGGCAGAATGCTTTTGTACAAGCCAAGGCTTTTACCAATGCCACGAACGTTACCGCGCTCGCCATCACCAAACTAGACGGCACTGCCAAGGGGGGCGTAGTCATAGGCATTTCTGATCAGTTTCAGGTACCTGTACGATACATTGGCGTGGGAGAAAGGGTAGAAGACTTACAGGTATTCGATCGACAGGCTTTTGTCGCTTCGCTGCTAGGGAATGCATGACGAAGAGCATCCTGGCTTTCTCTAAGGTGCCAAAGCAAGATCAGCTTCAGCCCACAAATTATAAATAGCTAGATGAGCGAGAAGTGACTACTAGGCAAATGCTCAAACAGCTATGGGCGCCTTAATGGCCGGATGTGGCTGATAGCCAATGACCCGAATGTCTTGGAACTGAAAAGCAAAGAGGTCTGTGACAGCGGGGTTAAGCTGGAGCGTGGGCAATGGCTTGGGCGAACGCGTGAGTTGAAGCTTGGCCTGTTCCAGGTGATTATAGTAGAGATGCACATCGCCTAGTGTATGCACGAAATCTCCTGGAACTAGCCCGCAGACTTGTGCTGTCATATGCGTTAGCAAGGCATACGAAGCAATGTTGAATGGTACGCCTAGAAATACGTCGCCGCTGCGTTGGTACAGTTGACACGAGAGCTTTCCCTGAGCAACATAAAGCTGGAAGAGCGTATGACACGGCGGAAGAGCCATGGCCTCCAACACTCCCACATTCCATGCGCTAACGATCAATCTTCTAGAGTCAGGATTTTCTTTTATTTGCGCAATAATTTGGGCAAACTGGTCCACCTTGCGGCCGTCTGCGGTAGGCCAACTCCTCCATTGATATCCATAGATGGGGCCCAAATCACCTTGCGCGTCAGCCCACTCATCCCAGATAGTTACGCCATGCTCATTGAGATACTTAATATTAGAGCCTCCCTGCAGAAACCACAGTAGCTCATAAATCACAGACTTAAGATGTATTTTTTTGGTCGTAACTAGTGGGAATCCCGCTGCTAGGTTAAAGCGCATCTGGTAGCCAAAGGTACTGAGCGTACCCGTGCCCGTGCGATCTTCTTTGGCCACACCGTGGTCTAGCACGTGCTGTAAAAGATCTAGGTACTGTTTCATACGGCTTATGAAATTTAGAGATATAAAATTAGCGAAGGCTGAGCTGCTAAATTATGGCATTAAATGGCAACCAAGGTAAACACTCAGCTACTCGTTCCCTCTTTTTTGCGTGAAGGAAAGCTACTAATTTGATGATGATTTCATCATCCCGGCCTGCGACCACGTCTACTTTTCCAAGATGAGAGGCACAATGTAAGCCCAAATAGCTCGACTGCAAATCCGCTCCCAAAATGGGTACACTGAACGAGCAACCAATCAGCTAAAGGAAATGACAAACAAATGAATGTGCAATACCGCCATCTGCTAGACCGATACCCAGTACTACGGCGCATAGGCGTCATAGCAGACCAATTGCAGCTAGAAACGTATGTAATAGGCGGTTTTGTGCGTGACTTATTACTGCAGCGTCCCTCCAAGGATATAGATATCATGTGCGTAGGGAGCGGCATAACATTGGCCGAGGCCGTGGCCAGAGACCTTGGCATGACCACCCCGATAGCTGTATTCAAGCGCTTTGGAACTGCTATGGTACCCTGGGAACAGGGTGAGCTAGAGTTTGTTGGCGCCCGCAAAGAATCCTATCGCCGAGGATCGCGCAAGCCTGTAGTAGAGGCCGGTACCCTGGCCGATGACCAGCATCGTCGCGACTTTACCATCAACACACTTGCCATATGCCTTAACAAGGATCGTTGGGGAACATTGATAGATCCCTTTGATGGTATTCAGGCGTTGAAGCAAGGAATCATTAGTACGCCACTAGACCCAGCTAAGACTTTCTCCGACGACCCACTACGGATGTTGCGTGCCATACGCTTCGCGGTACAGCTCGGCATGACTATTGCGCCCGATACCATAGCTGCGATCGAACAACACGCAGCGCGCATACATATTGTCTCCCAAGAGCGTATTACCACCGAGCTCAATAGCATCATTGCGGCTCCTGTTCCTTCCCAAGGCTTCATACTCATGCATCAAGCAGGACTATTGTCGCGCGTATTTCCTGAGCTAGCAGCGTTACAAGGTCGAGAAACTATTCACGGGTACTCGCACAAAGATAATTTTCACCACACACTACAAGTACTCGATAATGTAGCCTTACACTCTGAAAAACTATGGCTACGCTGGGCCGCTCTCCTGCACGACATTGCCAAGCCACAGACCAAGCGTTTTGACCTTGCGATAGGATTTAGCTTTCACGGACATGAAGATCTGGGCGCTAGAATGGTTCCTAAGATCTTCAGACGGCTCAAGTTGCCGCTACGAGACCACATGGCTTACGTCAGAAAATTAGTACGCTTACACCTACGTCCTATTGCTATTGCTAAGGACGAAGTGACGGACTCGGCTGTACGGCGGCTTATGTACGAGGCGGGAGACGATTTAGAGGACCTCATATTGCTCTGTCGTGCGGATGTTACTTCCAAGAACGATACGAAGGTCAAGCAGTACTTACAGAATTTCGATAAGGTAGAGGCAAAGGTGCAACGCGTAGAGGAGAAAGATGCATTGCGTAACTTTCGGCCTGTTATCACGGGCGAGATTATCATGAAGGCATTTGGATTAAAGCCCTCCAAGCTAGTCGGCGATATCAAGACCGCTGTTAGGGAAGCAATTCTTGACGGGGAAATTCAAAACAAGTATGAGATAGCCTATCCTTACATGCTTCGGCTAGGAGCAGCGCACGGATTGAAATCTGTAGCGCCATAATCATGCTTTTTATCTTCATATACTTCAGTCAATTCCTACAGAATAGGTCTAAAGCCAGATGCTGTACCACGCCAGTCACCAGACAAAATTGGGCGTATCTTCGCTTGTACTTGTTACGAGATTCCTGCGATGGATATGATTGCATTGCAGGCTGAGTTAGTTAAGTAGCTGAGAGGTTACAAACTTGGCCAACTTTTACACCATATCATTCACTCGTAATCCAGCCTTTTGCGGGCTAAAGACATTACTGCCATGCTATCTTACACTTCTTCTAGGTGGCTGCTTACGGCCAGTATCTTGTTACTTACTGCTTGTCAAAATCACCTGATGCTAACGCTAAAGTAACTACTCAGGTACCCTTCTACAGCAAAGATATTGTTTTGG
>JBCBHC010000059.1:0-5042 GCA_038526075.1 Bacteroidota bacterium
GTGTAGGGGCCACCCCACGGATATATCGCCATCTGGTAGCCCCCTCTGGCAGCATACTCGCGTTGTTCAGCCGTGGGCAGCTCAAAATTGGGCAGAGGCGAAAGGCCTTGACGCTCCCTGTAGGCATTGAGCCGCTCCGAGCGCCACTTACAGAATGCCTGCGCGGCTTCATAACAAATGCCTAAGACAGGAAAGTTCGCATAGGGCCCCCCTGGCCTTCCTTGCTCAAAATAGTTTTTGATGTAGTGATCTGCTTCAGCATCTCCGAATATATCCCGGAGCTCACTCAAATCAGGATATAGCACCTTCATAGTATATGCTTCCATGAGCTCACTATCCTCCTCTGCATCAGTTGACGCAGGTGTAGTATCATAGGGCGCTGTTTGTCTAAATTCGTTGTCTAAGTCCTGCTCCTCAGGCGCCTCTTCCTGATTGGTTTGGCCCAGCACATCATCTATGAATTCCCAATACTGCGCATTGGTTATGGGGTACTGATCGATGTAAAAGCTGTCCACAGAGCAGGTCTTGGCGGGCTCGTTTACTTGTATCAGACTTTGGTCAAAGACTCCGCTTTTGAATACACCGCCTGGAATAAATACCATATTTGGTGGTACTTCCATCTTCCAATAGGTGCTTTGCTGTGTCCGGATACCTCTTATGTGTCCATAATTACTACTACTCTGCCCGACAAGCGCACAGCCGTATACGAACAATAGCACTAAAAGAGACAGGTATAGGGGGGAGCGTGATGAACGTTTGGTCACGTCTGCGTTGAAGATGCTCATATTTTCAAAAGTATTAGTGACTACTCAGCTGCTTACCATTCCGGTTGCCAGCCATCTCTCTTCTGCAAAGAGGGAGGAAGCAGTGGAGTATATACAGGTGTTGACAATGGGTGGCAAATATATCTCTGCTTGATAAATATGCCAACCCAACTAGTCATAATCTATTCTACGTAGTTGGGAGAATGCTTAAAAATGATGCGTGGCACGCTCTTGCGCATTCCTAATAAATACTTCTTCTAGCGCTATAAGCACACCTCCTATGCAAGCTCTTTACTTTCCTCTTGCAGCTGCGCTACTTGTTTGGGGAGTTGTGTATTGGATTGAGCATGAATCTTCCCGATGAGCTCATATACTTCGCGAAAAGGCCGCTCTGAAAGTGCTTTGATAACGGCATTGACTTCGCCAATATCTAAACTGAGGTTAATCGTTGTCATGGTATGTGTACGTTCGTTAGATGATTTTGCCCTACTTCTTCCCTAGCAATGTAATTACCGAGCTACCTGAAACCAAGTATCTCGGTTGTCGAGCATGCTTTTACGAGATAGACTGGCTCGGCATGCACGCTTGTACTTTTGGGTAAGGGTTCTGGATACATGTAGGACACGATAATATGCGTCTTATGCGGAGCTTATTGCACTGCTGCCACTAGCCCTGCACCCAGGAACACTGCAAATATAACGGCAGCCTTGATCGCCCTTTCCAGTTGAGGCGTTAGCTGCTCTGCTTTAGTATGTCCTACAGCGTAACCATTTTGTAGCAATAGCGGTACGGCCGCCACGAATCCCCACTGGTAAGGGCTTTGGTAGTGCAGCATTGTAAAGATCACGGCGCTTACTAGAGCACTAATAAGTAAAAGCCTATGGTACCTGATAGCCCATGCGAGGCCATACTGCACAGGAAGCGTCCGCTTGCCCACTTGCATGTCAGCGTCATGATCTCTTATGTTGTTGAGGTTAAGCACAGCCACCGCTAGGCTGCCATAACTTACGGCAGGGAGTAGCCACAAGCCAGATAATCGTTGCGTATGCAGGTAAAAGGTTCCTCCAACGCCCACTACACCAAAGAATGCGAACACCGCAAGATCTCCCCAGCCTTCGTAGCCATAAGGTCTATCGCCTAAAGTATAGCCCACTGCTGCTGTAATAGCGGTCATACCTAGGAACACAAAAAAGCTGTACGACATCATCGGTAAGGTTGCTTGATGCAACAGCCACAAGCCGAGCCCTGAGGTGAGGGTTACGAGGAGCAGCATCGCCCACTTGACTTGTGAAAGGGTTACCAAGCCAGCCTGTAGTGCGCTAGGAGGCTTAACGACATTAATATAGTCTGCGCCACGCGCCATATCTCCACAATCATTGGCTAGATTACAGACAAGCTGCAGTAGGATGGCGGTAAGCGTAGCCAATAAGCTTACGCCTTTGTTGAAGGTCCCGGCAAATACCGCCAAGGCGTTTCCCAAGCCGATGCTAAGAATGGCCAAGAGCGCAGTTTCCGCGCGGGCAGCCATGAACCACTTCTGAAAAAAATGCATATTTCTCGCGGAGTAAGGGCTACTAGGAGCAAAATGACAACGCGTTATGGAACGAGCTACATGCACGAGGTAAGTAGCTACTGGATGTACGGGACAAAACTGACTGTGAATGCTAACAGGCTTTGCTTCGAGCAGATGCAATCGCAGCCGTTTACTTTAGCGGGATTTCTTCACGTCGCCTGAAGTACCTGGTTCCGTAGTTGGCTAGTACCTCCTGATCTTTTTTGAGGGCCCGGGTAGCGTAGTAAATTACGTGAAAGCTACCTTGCTGCTTCGCAAACACCATGAGTACCGATACATTGTTCTCTCGGCTGTGATTAACAAAGCGTGCTTCGTTGCCTATGTCGGTGGCATCTAATGAGAAAGAGCGGCTGTACCCAGCAAAGGTGCCATTGATGGGATAGCGCCAGGACCAAACGGTGGTTTTGTTTTCAGGGACAATGAGCCCTGTGTATTCTACGACATACTCTCCCTTCTTAATGTCCCTAGCGGCAAAAGTGCCGTAGCCTACTTTGTCATTTACCCATTTGACATATACTGGAGGCTCATAGGTAGCGCCCAGGTCAAGTATACGCCCGTAAATGCTTGTAAGCTGGTCATAGTAATCTTTGTGCTCAGCGTAGCCAGAGAAGCTATTCAATGAAAGCTTCTGAAGGGCTTGACACTTCTGTGAGAATAACAGCACAGGGGTGTAAACGAGACCTAATTTCTTAAAGAAGAGGCGCATCTCTTTGCCAGGGTAGACTTTCTTTTCAACAGGGTAGACACGTTTAGTGGGGGACTTGGCCACCATCTTCTTGACGAACCGTATGGTCCCATCGGGCTGGAACTTGCTGTAGTAGCCTGGGGGAGGATCTTGATTGGGATAGGAAGGAATAATGCCATCCTTATCGAAGGTGGGTAATTTGGGGGCCGTAGGTTTTGGGGTGTTTTGTTCAGCTGCTTTGGTATCACTGGCGCTCTTAGCGGTTCCTTGCTTTAGTACTACAGGGCCGCTCATTAGCAGGGCGCTGCTCGTGTTCCTGTACCACTGCCAGGAAAAGTAGCCCATTGTGCCGCCTAACAGTAGTAGAGAGAATGCAGCAATGCGTAGAATTCTGTTGGAGGTCTTCATAGATGTATAAAGTTTGGGAACTAAAAGAAGGCATTTGAGTAATGCAAGATATGCTTTCCCTGAACTACAGTGCCTGTTTGTATCCTTTGTCGTTGAGGGGCGTTACTGCGAAGCCTTTCGTAGCACGCACGAATTAGGGCCGTTGATGACATGTCTAATGCCGCGTAAGATAGTCCCCGCCGAAGTCCCCCTTTTGTTATCCACAGTAATACCTTGGTGATGCGGAATCACAAATTAAGCAAAAAAACAGCGTAACCGTTCGGAGCTTCATGGTAAAGTCCAAGCGGCCCCGTGTTGAAAAGAAAAGTGCCTGCCCACAGCCCCAGCGCTAGTCGAGCACTTCCAAGAACCCGAGGGGTAAGCCTACTAAAATTGTCTTCCGGCCGTGATTTACATGCTTGACCAGGTCTGTGTGGTAGGGTATAAGTAACTCTTGGGCACGGCAATTGACGGCGAGTAGCGTTTGCTGTGGGGGTGTATAGATGTCTACTACTTTGCCCAGGGAACCTTCCCGCTCATCTACGACATGGTAGCCTATGATCTCTGTAGGCTCCGCTAAATCCTCACTCGCCTGCGCTGTTGCTTGCTTGGTTACAAAGACGTCTAAACCCTTTAAGTCATAAGCAGCTGTGCTACTATCTATACCCTGTAGCTTCAGGACTGCTTGAGGGACCTGCCAGGCTAATTGCTCTACGCTGTAGGGCACCATTGTATGGCCAAATCCTAGAAATACTACCGATAGGTTCTCTGGGGGAATGACGTTCTCTGCTGTTTGTAGCAGTACCTGCCCTCGTAAGCCACGTATGCGCTTTATGGTACCTAGAGGAATGTATTTTTCGGGTCGCATAGCTTAGCGTAGGGGCATGAGTACTATCGAAATGTTTATGGGATAGCATTGTTGTGGCTCAAGCCACTGGCGGCTCTGCCGTCAGTACGCTTAGCTCAGGGAAGTCTCCCGTCTGCAGCCGCCACAAGTTGGCATAAAGCTGGCTTTGCTGTAGCAGATTCTGGTGCGTATCCTGCGCGACGATGGCGCCGTGCTTTAGGACAAATATTTGGTTGGCATGCTTTACAGTAGAGAGCCTGTGCGCAATGATAATGATGGTGCAGGTTGGCCTAATCTGGACTAACGTCTGCTTGATGGCGAGCTCTGTTTCGTTGTCTACGGCAGAGGTGGCTTCGTCCAGCACTAAAATGGTAGGTCGACGGACTAATGCCCTGGCAATGGCAATGCGTTGCATCTGCCCGCCAGAGAGCGTATGGCCCCGCTCCCCAATCCACGTCTCATAGCCCTGGGAGAATTGCATAATGAACTCGTGAGCGGCAGCCCGCTGGGCCGCAGCCACTATTTCCTGCTTCGATGCCTTGGGATAGGCATAGCGGATATTGTCTATAATGGTCCCTTCGAATACAAACGGTGCTTGGCTGACAAAGCCTATTTGCTGGCGTAGTGCTGGCAGGGATAAGCTGGATAGCTCATGGCTATCGAAATATATCTCTCCCGCTGTAGGAACATGAAATCCTAGCAGCAGCTTAAGGAGCGTAGACTTGCCTGCTCCTGTAGCGCCCACAAACGCGACCGTCTGGTTAGGCTGAATACTGAAAGACAGCT
>JBCBHC010000060.1:0-5009 GCA_038526075.1 Bacteroidota bacterium
GCCCGTGGCTTCAAAGATTCACTGAATTTCCTTTACCTGGGCCGAGGCTACAACTTCCCGGTAGCTATGGAGGGTGCCCTCAAGCTCAAAGAACTTTCTTACATCCATGCCGAAGGGTATCCGGCGGCAGAGATGAAGCATGGGCCCATTGCTTTGATTGACGAGGCCATGCCTGTGGTGTTTATTGCTACGCAAGACCGGTCTTATGACAAGATCATTTCTAATATACAAGCGGTTAAAGCCCGTGGTGGAAGAGTGATCGTGATTGTGACGAAAGGTGATCAAACAGCTGCTCAGTTGGCGGATTATGTCATTGAAGTGCCCTCTACCCACGAGGCCCTGATGCCGATGGTGGCGGTTATACCACTCCAGCTACTTTCCTACTACATTGCCGTCATGCGGGGTTGCAATGTGGATCAACCCAGGAACCTCGCCAAGTCAGTGACGGTCGAGTAGTAAGTCATTGTTAATCGAGCCCCCAAACTGGTGCGAGCATCTTCGCTTGTGACAGTACTAAAAAACTACAAATAAAGGACACAAGCCTGGAGCCTTGCGCCAATACTCTTCGAAGCACAGCCGTCTATGGATTCCCCCATTCACGTGGGAATGGCAAAGATGTTATTACTCCTATTAGATTAAGCATCCGAAACAAGTAGAGGCCGTATGTCAGGCCATGAGTAATCGCCCAGTCAACAAATCAGATAATTCATCTATGATTAAGCACAGCTAGGCATCGCTCCTTTAGCTCTGTAGCAGCTTCCTGTAGCCCCATCCGCTCTGCCAGCGGCACGAAGAAGTCCATTGTCTCTTGGGCAATGAGCTTCCGCTTCTCTACCGTACTATGTCCATGAATCGTGCGTACATTGTGCATTCTATCGGCTAGTTTCACATACAAGCCCCGGGTGTTACCCGTTCGCTCCAACATTCTGATGTTCTCTTCTGCTGAAAGCTTCACCTTGTAAAGACTACCCTCCATACTCTGCAGATGGGTCACTAGGTCTACTACCTCGGCGGTCTCTTTCCCAAACACAGTCTCTATGTGCTGTAGTAGCATCTGTGTGTCTTCTACCGTGTCATGCAGCAACGCTCCGATGATGGTGGCCTCTTCCTGGTTATAGTCTAGTACAATCTGAGCCACAGCCATTGGATGCAGGTAAAAGGGCTCGCCCGAATAGCGCTTGCTAGGCCCATGATACCACTTGATTAATTCCAGGGCATTTTTTATCAAACCGAGGTCTGCAGGGCTGCGTTCCTCTACAGTGGCTAGAAACGCCTCTTCCTGGGCTTTCGCGTCTATCTCTCCATTCTTGAACCGGTCATTGGCGCGCTCAGGCGCATAGTCTAATGCCATATACGACTTATCCATGTCTTTGGGCCGCGCTGCTTCCAGATTCACAGGTACCACGTAAACCAGCGTGTGGGGACTTACGTTCACATAGCCATAGTGGGCTTTGGCGATGCGGCTGTTAGCCAACTGCTCCAGGGCTTCAGACGTCTCAGACTGACTACTAGCTGCAGCGTTCAGGTCGGCAGCATAGCTTAGGGCTAACCGGGGCACCTGATCAGCATGGGTAGTAAGCACAATTCGCAGAGCAGGTACATATTTGATATAGCCTTCTTCTACATCAGGCAGCGGATAGCTGAGCTGTGTATCATCTATATGGATAGAAATAGCGAATGGCTCCTCATCATCTTGCGTTCCGGCTTCATGCCACGAAAGTATACTTCCTGCAAGAAGCGTAGCTAGTTTCTCCAGATCTCCGTTGAGTGTCGTCTGTTTGGTTGCCTTTTGAATGGTTGTAAGACTGTAAACTCCCTTGGCCTGCAGCTTAGCTTGTGCAGCATCTAATAGTGCCTCCAAAGACATGTCGGCTATCTGTAAGCGCAAGTAATCACGAGAGCGGCTGTCGATGCTTTGCAGTTGGAAAGCCATGGGAATAAGTTTACTCTCCAAAGCCTCAAGCTTACCCAGGTCTGATTTCTTAACCCCAAGTCCGCGTAGGTCTTTAGCAATGGTAAGCAACTCGGACACGCCCGTATTTTGCAGAGCTTGTAAGGTAGCTTGCTTCTCCGCGGCTATCTGCAAAAGACTGGCTTGGTAGGTTTCGCTTTGGCCTTTTAGCAGGCTATAGGCTTGTGCTGTACGCTGCTCCTTGCGACGCGCAAAAAGCAGCCCGATGGCTGTAGCAAATATACCTTGATAAACCAGCAGGTAGCCAGATGTTAAGTCAAGGTTCAGTACAATAGGGCCAATAGCAAGTCGATAAAAAAGCACGCCTAGGCCCACACCTAAAGCCGTGAGAATGAAGAAGGTTAACCAGTCCACCAGTACAATGAGGAAGACAACGGTCACGGTTAGGTTAACGAGCCACTCCACATGTCCCTGGGTCAGCAAGAGCATAAGTGTACTTGTGAAGGGAATACAGTAGAGCAGTGTGAAGTGCCAAAAAGCAGGAAAATAAGGCAACAGTGCGTGGGGCCATTTTTCTCTAACGATTAGCAAGCCCCCCATCGTAGCGCCTAGCAGGCGCAGGTAAGGCACAATATCGTAGTGTGCTGGCGTCCTGCTGAGCCACATGAAGTAGGGCAAGGTAAAGTTGATGCAGCAGAAAATTCCAAAGAGCATATATGGCGCGCCATACTGGGTTACTTTTTGACGAGAATACTCCCAGAGGCTACGAGGAAGCCGTATAGGCCAGCTGGTCCGTAGGCTGGCTTCTTCAGACCGCTCTGCCAAGACAAAGCCTTGGTTTTCTACTAGGTGCACAAGTAGGAAAACGAAAGCATTGGTGAAAAGAGAGATGAGCGTAGTAAGAGGCTGTAGTCTATCAGGTAGAGATAGTTTAGCCAAGACAAAAACCCCTACGGTGGCTAGCATAGCTGTGTAGAAAGCCTTCTTACTAGGCTTGAGTCCCATAATACCGCTAATAAGAGGCACTGCCAGAACGAAAACGATGAAACTAGAAGCTTGGAAGCTGAGTCTCAGCAAATTACTGTGATTTAAACCTACCCAAATGGCTCCCAATCCCATCAAGAGCGTTGCGTATTGAGCCCAATACAGCTCGTTGATAGACCGTTGATAGCGTCTAGAAATCGGCTTTAACACGTCATGGGCCAAAGTGAGGCCCGCAGCATGTAGATGGGAGTCTGCTGTGGACATGATAATAGCCAACATACCAGCGATAGCCACGCCTTTTATCCCAATAGGTAGAAGCTCGTTGATAATATGTGTGACTACCGTATCGGGTGTTATATGTGGGTAAAGCGATAGCCCTGCCAATGCAAGTATCATGACAATCAGCCGAAAAGATGCACTAAAGGCGGCAACGTTTAAAAGCATATTACGCAACTGTCGTCCATCTTTGGCCATTAACATTCTTTGTACAAAAGCAGGATCCACCATGGGCATGAAGAGTGCGTAGACTATAAAGAGGGTGAAATAAGAAGAAGAAAGGGCCTCTGGACCAATTTTGAACCTATCGGCAGGAACAGTCTCTACGACTTTGAGAAAACCTCCTGCTTGGTCTAAGGCAATAGCCGCTACAAGGGGAATGACGGCAAATAAGATAAGAAACTGAAAAATGTCCGTAGCAGTCACGGCTTTGATACCCCCCATCGCCGAATAGACGGTCAGTACTAGGCCACCTGCAATGACCCCCCAGAGGGATGGGATACCGAGTAAATTCTCAACTACAAGCCCCAGTGCACTCAATTGCATACCTGCGATAGCAATAGAATACAAAGTTCCCATGCTCCCTGCAATGAATTTACTGCTAGGCCCATAAAGTGAGCTAACCATATCCCCAAGAGTGAGGCAATCTTTGAAATGATGCATGTGGGGCGCGATGAAAATAGCTCTTAGGAAAGCGGAAATACCCAGACCTATCGTCATAATGGTGACGATAATACCACTAGTAAAGACCTCCTTAGGGTCACCCAGAATTGATCTACCACCCATCTCAGTCGCCAGATAGGTAAGCACTAGAGCAAATGCACTGTAAGACCTGTTGGCCAGGGCATAGTCACGGATATCCTTAATGCCCCTACCTGCTTTGAGTCCAATCCCTAGCGAGATGAGCAAGAAAGCAATGACGATGAGTAGGTCTAGACTAAGGTATTCCATGCTTGTAAGCGGCTTTCTGGTTTAGGGTGAGTGATCAATTATACTTTTCGTTTAAGCTCGAAATACTTGCCTAAGTACACTTTACGTACTTGTTCGTCCTCGGCGAGCTCTTCAGCAGTACCGGCTTTGAGCAAGGCGCCCTCAAACATGAGGTAAGCGCGGTCTGTGATCGACAGCGTTTCGTTCACGTTGTGGTCGGTAATGAGAATGCCGATGTTCTTGTTTTTAAGCTGGGCTACGAGGTTTTGGATTTCTTCTACCGCAATGGGGTCTACACCGGCAAAAGGCTCGTCGAGTAGCACAAACTTGGGGTTGATGGCCAAGGCGCGGGCTATTTCTGTCCGGCGCCGCTCGCCGCCCGAGAGTACCTTGCCTTTATTCTTCCTGATATGCGTGATGCTGAACTCCTCCAACAAGCTTTCCATTTTTTCTTTTTGGGCTTGTTTGGAAAGGGTAGTCATCTCCAGCACCGCCATCAGGTTCTCCTCTACCGTCAGGTCTCGGAAAACCGAGGCCTCTTGAGGCAAGTAGCTAATGCCTTTCTGGGCTCTTTTGTAAAGCGGTAAAGAAGTAATGCGTTCCTGGTCGAGGTAAACCTCTCCTTCATTGGGCTTGACCAGGCCGGCAATCATATAAAAAGTGGTGGTCT
This sequence comes from Bacteroidota bacterium, assembly GCA_038526075.1. Taxonomy (GTDB): domain Bacteria; phylum Bacteroidota; class Bacteroidia; order Cytophagales; family Amoebophilaceae; genus JBCBHC01. The sequence goes on from JBCBHC010000060.1 coordinate 4,773, forward strand.
TGCCCGCGCCATTGGGACCCAGGAGGCCTACAATTTCTCCCTGGGCTACGGCCACGGAAACACCTCTGACTACGGAACGACCTCTGTAGGTTTTTACTAGGTTTTCAGCACACAGCTGCATAATTGTATTTTTATGATCAGGACAATGCCCTCTTTATAAAGGCTGTAGGTCCTTGATATTAAGTTGTAGTTTGTTCTCTCCCCAATAATTGTTCTCCTCAATGGTATAGACCATCC
>JBCBHC010000061.1:0-4986 GCA_038526075.1 Bacteroidota bacterium
AACTATCCCGGTTACCCCGAGGGAGTTCTGGGCCCTCAAATGATGGTGGAGTTTCAGCAGCAAGCACAGCGATTTGGTACCCAAATAATTCCTGCCAACATCACAGCCGTAGACTTTTCCTCCTATCCACATAAGCTAATCGTCGACGGAAAGGATACTGTATTGGGTAAAGCCATCATTATCGCTACAGGGGCCTCTGCCAAGTGGCTCGGACTTCCCTCTGAAGAACGCCTTAATGGCAAAGGCGTATCTGCATGCGCCATCTGCGATGGCTTCTTTTTTAAAGGGCAAGATGTGGCAATAGTAGGAGGAGGAGACAGTGCAGCAGAAGAAGCCATTTATCTCTCAAACATCTGCAACAAGGTATATGTGCTGGTACGCAAGGCCCAGATGCGCGCCTCGCAGATCATGCAAAAGCGACTGATGAGTAAACACAACGTAGAGATATGCTGGCACACAGAGGTCGAAGAAATATTAGGAGCAGAGCAGGTAGAAGGCGTGCGGGTAGTCAATAATCAAACTTACACTAAGCAAACACTTACCGTACAAGCCGTCTTTGTAGCCATTGGTCACCGCCCCAATACAGACCTATTCGCCCCCTATCTAACGCTAGATGCTAAAGGATATATTGAAACCGTCCCTGGTACCACTAAAACCAACGTGGAAGGTATATTCGCAGCTGGCGACGTACAAGACCACGTTTACCGGCAAGCCGTGACAGCTGCAGGTACAGGCTGTATGGCAGCACTAGACGCTGAACGATTTCTGGCAGCACAAGAAGCGTAGCAAGGGCGTTGCGTGCGGTGTGAAGCTTGTGCTCGTATCATAGCTGTATTAGGCCACCTTTTTTCTGCACTCCTCTTCCGTACCCTTCTCTTGCTGCAGCTGGTAAATTAATGCACCAGAGGCTACACACTTGCCTCACGCGCCTGCACTAGATTACAAAGGCCAGCGTACGATAAATTCATACTTGCTATTCCCATTCCTATCAGTACGTAAAATACAGCCTAATGGAATTCGAGCTAAAGGCATCGTACAAGCCCACCGGCGACCAGCCTAAAGCGATCGCACAACTAGTAGAAGGCGTACAGCGAGGTGAAACAGCCCAAACGCTTCTAGGCGTTACTGGCTCAGGCAAGACTTTTACTATCGCCAATACCATTCAGGCATTAGGTAAGCCCACCCTTGTTATCAGTCACAACAAGACACTAGCTGCGCAACTATATAGCGAACTAAAACAATTCTTCCCTGACAATGCAGTAGAGTATTACGTTTCGTATTACGACTACTATCAGCCAGAAGCCTACATCCCCGCGACCAATGTTTACATAGAAAAAGACCTGTCCATTAACCAAGAGCTAGAGAAGCTGAGGCTGCGTGCTACCTCAGCCCTTCTGACAGGTAGGCGAGACGTCATTGTCGTCGCTTCTGTTTCGTGCATCTACGGTATTGGGAATCCCGAAGAGTTCAGCAAAAACGTACTCCGCATCAAGGTAGGTGACCAAGTAGTTCGCAACAAACTGCTTCTCACATTTGTAGATATGCTCTATAGTAGAAACGATGCTAGCTTTGAGCGAGGAAACTTTCGCGTTAAGGGAGACACGGTAGACATATTCCTGGCCTACGCAGATCACGCCTATCGCTTCTTTTTCTGGGGCGATGAGGTGGAGGCGATACAGAGCATAGACCCCACCACCGGTACCAAGTTATCAGACGAACAGAACGTAGTCGTGTTCCCCGCTACCCTTTTCGTGACTAGTAAGGATGTATTGGCTGAGGCCATGTATAAAATACAAGATGATCTAGTCGCCCAGATTCAGTTCTTTGAGGCACAGCATCAGTTTGAAGAAGCTAAGCGCATTAAAGAAAGGACTGAAATGGACTTGGAGATGTTGCGCGAGCTGGGCTATTGCTCAGGCATAGAAAACTATTCTCGTTACTTTGACAAACGCCAGCCAGGGGGGCGCCCTTTCTGCTTAATTGATTACTTTCCTGAGGACTACTTGATGGTTATTGATGAAAGTCACGTAAGCATTCCGCAAGTCCGAGCGATGTGGGGAGGTGATCGGGCACGCAAGACCAATTTGGTAGAGCATGCTTTTAGACTGCCCTCTGCCATAGACAATCGCCCGCTCAGCTTTAATGAATTTGAGTCCTTGATTAACCAAGTCATATTTGTTAGTGCAACTCCCGCTGAGTATGAATTACGTCTGTCTGAGGGCGTAGTTGTAGAGCAGATCATCCGTCCAACGGGTCTGTTAGACCCCAAAATAGATGTGCGCTCTAGTACACACCAGATAGACGACCTTATGGAAGAAATAAACGTACGCGTTCAGCGTGAAGAACGTGTATTAGTCACCACGCTTACTAAGCGCATGGCCGAGGAGCTTACCAAGTATCTTGACAATGCAGGAGTAAAGTGCCGTTACATCCACTCGGATGTAAAGACGTTAGAGCGTGTGGAGATACTACAAGAGCTGCGCGAAGGAGCCTTTGATGTATTAGTAGGAGTAAATTTACTCAGAGAAGGACTCGATCTGCCTGAGGTATCATTAGTTGCTATCCTTGATGCTGACAAGGAAGGCTTTCTACGCAACGTACGGTCCTTGATACAAACTATTGGCCGAGCAGCGAGGAATGAGAATGGGTATGTGATTATGTATGCCGATACGATAACTGAGTCTATGGAAACAGCCATCAACGAAACAAGGCGCCGTAGAAGCATACAAACAGCCTATAATGAGGCCCACAACATCACGCCACAGTCAGTACACAAAGCCAAGGATGCTATCATAAAGCAAGCACAGGCAGAGGCTAAAAAGCCTAAAAAATATGCGATAGGAGAAGAAGCACTGAATATAGCCGCCGATCCAGTAGTGGCTTATATGAGCAAGGATCAGCTCCAGAAGTTGGTAAAGGCTACAAAACAAAAAATGGAAGACGCTGCTGAAGCCCTTGACTTTGTAGAAGCTGCCAGGCTTCGAGACGAAGTGGCTGCATTAGAAAAGCGCTTGCCAGGCAATCAAGAGGAGAAGTTGGGATAAACAAACTGGACCCATCAGCTTTACGTCTCTGAAATAGGCACCGAAGTCTATTATTCTATATTCTGCACAATTTTCGTTTAAACGCTTTAAATTCAGTTTCTGAAAGATCATAGCAGCTTCAAATATGCCTTTAAAGCTGCTAAAGCATATTTTCAGAATTTGGTGCGGAACGTGGAGAACATCATTCAAAGACGTTTGTTCCCAGCATGGCTTCTCATCGCAAGTGTTTAGTGCTATCAGTTATCTACTTTTTAACAGCGTAGATGTCCCTTGGATAGCACTCACTGCTACACCAGTGAGTATCGTGCTGAACATTACTTTACGCATACTGATCCACAGTAAGGTGTTACTCGCTGCATCCCAACTAAATAATGCTCCGTGATGTATTAGTGTAAGTACCAATGCGTAAACTGTAAATTTACGTATCCCTATGCTACGCCAAGTAGGTTTAAAGTCTATCTCTTGGGTGCTAGTAGGAAGCATGTGTTTAAGCAAGACAGGACGACAATATGTCAATAGCACACAAGCAAATGCATGTACACCTAAACTATCATAAAAGAGATCTACAAGTATTCCTATGAAAAAGCTCATTAATAATGCAGATGTCAACTGCGCCTGTCTACAAGCCATCGATAACAGAAAACCGACGTAGACAAAACAGAAAGCAGTATGCCATACGACTACGTACTTAGCTACCGCTATTTGTAATAACATATAGCCCAGCAATTGTACAAGTAGCGTAATTCGTCCTGATTTAGTCATAATGCATCTGAGTACGATACTCTAACTGAGCTTTTTGTTTCTTCCACTTATCGGTTACCACATACACATATTGTAAAGCACTAAAGTCAGTGCTTAAACTCAATTCAATGTTGTAGAAAGGTGCTTCTGGACGGAGTGTGGCACGCTTGACATAGCCGATAAGAGCCCCCTCGAAAAAAACAGCATTATACCCTGAAGTCACCACAGCCTCTCCAGGTGATATCACCACGTGCCTAGGTACGTAGCGTAACTGTACGGTAAAAGGATCCTGCCCGGACCATTGCACTGTGCCCATAACGCCAGAACAGGCTAGCTTCGCAGAGGTGAGGACATCGATATGGAGCAGTGGAACCACCGTTGAGAATTGTTCAGAGACCATTTTTATTTTCCCTACAATTCCTTTAGGACCCACCACACCCATGCCAGGCTCCAGGCCATGGGCAGCCCCCTTGTCTAATGTGAGATAATTTCTGGTGTGTACAATAGTATTGTTGATTACCCGTGCGGGAACCAAAGCGTATCGCGCTGGTATTGCTGGTGCATTTGTGGGGATTTTGCGTCGTGTTACTTGTAGTAGCTGCTCTCGTAAGAGCGCGTTTTCACACTGCAGTGCTGTGTTGACGCTTCTTAGCTTGGGATAAGCGCTTATTTTACTAATTAATGCGCAGCACGCAGCTACGAGCCGATGATTAGAGTATCCCCAGTTGCGTTCTTGAACGTGCTGAGCAGTAATGAGCCAAGCGCTTGCTATTTCCAATAATGCAAAGGTGACAAAAGCACTGCGAACGTATAACAGATACAAAAGTCGCGTCATATACGTGATAGTCCATCAAAGGATAGCGACATGCAACGTTACAGTCAGAAGCAAGACAGGCCAAGGTGATCCGTCTTGTCGCCAGAAGCGAAGCGAACGAGGCTACTATTACGGCAGATAGGCAGCCTACTAGGTTCGCCGGACAAGTTATGGGAGGAAACTCATGGCTCACCGTGCTGGCGCATTGTCTTGTCCCACTATTTAGAATGGTATAGAAAAGATAAAATCAGGATGAAAGACAGGCCCTGGCGCGGGCCAAAAAAATAGGTGGGTGCAAGTTGCTCGCAACTCACTCCTGATCTGGACGACGTTCTGGGCCATCTACTGGAGGACTCCACTGCTGGGCTTCCTGAGAATCTTGTTCAG
>JBCBHC010000062.1:0-4940 GCA_038526075.1 Bacteroidota bacterium
TCGTTTTTATTGCCTTTTTGAAGCTTACAGGCAATTCAAATGCTAATTGCTATATCTCAAGATTGTGAACACGCTCTTACAGGCACAATCACCGAATTATCGCCAAGAAAAGCCTAAAATTCAGCCTACTTCTAAAGATGTTGTTGAGGGAGCTCTTAGACAAAAAGCAGAGAGTAAGCTGAGTAACATAACTTGGTTATTAGGCAGCATGAGTGTGGATGCCGGCGCTAGTCACGACGTTGACAAAAAATCGCAACCGCACAACAGGCAAACCCTTGGTCCTCATTATAGCCTCCAGCCCCAGGGGGCCGATAGAGATAGTAGTTGCTTTTTCAGAGCCATCGCTGATCAAAAGCTGTGTAATCTGCTACGCAGATAGGTACGCCTCTGTCTCTCGCTCATGTGCCTAGGCGTGTAATTCGGAAACACCAAAGTGATAGACTTCATCAACAGAATCACATATCCCTAGTAATCATCTCTAAAGTATGTATTCACTCAAATCACGCTGTTGTGTGAGCTTTTCCAGCTTCTCTAGCACCAACTCTCGAGAGATAGAGAGCTGTGCTTGAGGACCAATTTGGTCGGGTACGTCGAACAGGAAGTTGTTGAGCAAACGGCTCATAACAGTATGGAGCCTTCGGGCACCGATATTCTCCACGTCTTCGTTGATCTTGAAAGCCATAGAAGCAATCTCTTCGATAGCTACATCATCAAAACTGATGGTAACTTCTTCTGTAGCGAAGAGTGCCTTATACTGTTTTGTGAGTGCATTTTTGGGTTCTTTCAGGATCCGAACAAAATCCTTCTGCGTGAGGGTTTCTAACTCTACACGAATAGGGAAGCGGCCTTGTAGCTCAGGAACAAGATCTGAAGGCTTGGATACATGAAAGGCACCAGCCGCAATAAAGAGGATGTGATCTGTGCTGATAGCACCATGCTTGGTATTGATAGTACTCCCTTCTACCACGGGTAGTAAATCTCTTTGCACTCCTTCACGGCTTACATCGGGGCCACCGCCTTTGGTAGAGCGAGCAGCTATTTTGTCAACCTCATCAATGAATATAATGCCTGTGTTGGACGCCTTTGCCAGTGCTTCTTCTTTGACTGCTTCCATATCTATGAGCTTGCTGATCTCTTCGGTAAGCAATACGGTCTTGGCCTCTGCAATCGTCACTTTTTTCTTGCGTGTTTTTTTGGGTAGCATACTGCTAAGCATGTCTTGGAAACCGATCAGCGAGGCCTCGTCCATCATCCCCCCTCCTATCATCCCCATTCCTACATTGCTGGGCTTAGCAACGTCTACTTCTATCTTTCTGTTGTCGAGCTCGCCGCTTCTTATTTTTACCCGGAAACGCTCTCTCGTTTTCTCGTTCAGGCTGGCATCATTGTCATTGTCATTGTCGGTAGCGGCATGAGAAGCTGCTGCCTCGGTACTATCTCGCGCCACGCGTGGGATGAGTGCGTCCAGAATAATATCCTCTACGGAAGCATTAGCTTTTTCTTCGACCTCCTCTGCTTTTCTAGCCTTCACCATACTAACCGCTTGCTCTACTAAATCTCTGACCATGCTTTCCACATCGCGGCCTACATAGCCTACTTCCGTAAACTTGGAAGCTTCTACTTTTACAAATGGGGCATCAGCAATCTTAGCTAAGCGGCGGGCAATTTCAGTTTTTCCCACGCCTGTAGCCCCTATCATCAAGATATTGTTAGGCGTAATGTCACTCTGGATATCTGCTGGTGTATGTATTCTGCGCCATCGGTTGCGTAGCGCAATGGCCACATTGCGCTTGGCTTCATGCTGCCCAATGATATATTTGTCTAGGGCAGCTACAATTTCTCTCGGAGTTAGGTATTTTTTGTCTTGGAGCATATGATTGAGTATTTTTTGACGTTCGCAAATATAACTATGTGCTGCTGTTCTGTGCTAGCTGGCCTTCTCAGTAAAAGCAATAGGATCGTCGATGCATGAGCACACAACGTTTAGGACCACAGATTATGCAAAGCACTACTGCCCAGCTACGCTGCCTCTACCCAAGCTCCACACTACACCCAAGTGCTTCCTTCAATTACACGTGTAGATAAATTGAGCGTATTAGAGCGCCTAGAAAAGAATAACTGTGAAAAAATTAACTGCCTTCTTGATCATCTTTCTGCTGGTGTTGGTGAGTGCTACCTACTTATATTACAGCCACTGGCGCAATGAATACCGAGCGACGGTGGCTATGCCTCATGTACCTGCTAGCGCAGCACTTGTGTGTGAGGCTAAAGATATTGGAAAGCAGTGGCGTGATTTTCAGCGCACGGCCATTGCACAAAACCTACAGCAGCTCCCCTGTTTTACAGCCCTACAACGCATTTTCTGTTTTGGGCAAGCACTAGCTGGGAGCGACGGGATACTGAACGGATTACCGCTTATTGTATCAGTGCATAGTTTAGGGGAAGAACAAGTAGGCTACCTGTGCTACCTAAGTACGCACCACACAGCTACTCAGAAGCTTATAGAAAAACTATTATTCAGGATCAGCAAAGACAAATCTTACCGTAAGGGAATACGAAAGTATCACAATTACAATATCTTCGAGATTAGCAACGACAGCACACAGCAGCATCTTTTTTACTTAAAACAAGGTAGCTACTTAGTAGTAAGTACTTCTTCACTACTTATGGAAGAGGTAACACAAAGTCTGGCAGGTCAAGCACTCGTTAAACCCCTACAGCTCAAGAAAAGTACCAGTAAACAAGGAGCCCTTCATATCAACTTTGACCAGCTCCCCCAGCTACTGCGTGTGTACTTGCGAAATGACGTGGTCCCGTTGGCAAGTCCTACATGGGCAAAGGCAGGGCTCCTCACACTACAATTCGCAGACCATCACTTGTCACTGAGTGGCTATATTACGGGTCAGTCCGCAACGGAGCCCAAGTTCATTGGTGCGCTATCTGGCCAGGAGCCGGGAAGCATAGAGGTAGGACCCTATATTCCACAAAACACTGCGCTACTGCGGCACTACACGTTCAGCAATCCGGGAGCGCTTTTGGTAGCGCTGCAACGCTACCAACACACACCCTCTTCACTAGCCTCACGACAATCTTTCCAGGGTATGGCTACCACACTAGATCCGTTGCTAGCTGGAGAAATAGCGCACTGCTTCTTGGAGACCAAGAAAAATGCTTCCCGAACCCAACAGCTGATGCTTTTACGCACAAGCAACGCGGAGGAATTAACAGCAATCCTAGAAAGCGCTCGAGTTATCTCTCCCTTCTCTGCAAAATCATCTAACTCGTTCACCCCCATATACACTGTAACGCCCAAAGCACTGCAAGCCTGGCTTCCGTGCCAGTTATGTAAAGGGTTTATTGCGCGCTACTTAGCATCAGTAGACGATTACATTGTGTTATTTAATAGCCAGCAAGCTTTTCAAACATGGACAAAGCAATACCGCCAAAAGCAAACTTGGATGTACCACGCTGCTCGCAATGCTTGGCTAGCTAGTACGTTAGATCAAGCACACGTGCGCTACTTTGTCGATGTTCAAAAGTCATGGCCACAGCTTGTACAAATGCTGAAGCCTACTTGGCGGCAAGCGGTAGCTACTCATACACAGGCCCTGCAGCAATTAGCACGAGGAAGTGTACAGCTACTATGCGGACAAGAAAACGGCTGTTACGTTAATTTAATGCTCAGGCATAAGCGTGCCACCACTGTTTCGACTCATACCACATTTCCTACGCTGAAGTCTAGTACAGATTGTCTGACCATACGTAGCACCTTTCAGGCAGGGGAATCCATCTTAGCCGGGCCCTTTTTGGTCAAAAGCCATAGGACAAAAAGCCACTACACGCTCCTACAAGACACACAGCATCAGCTTTGCTTTTTAGATCCTTCAGGAAAGCTACTCTGGAAGAGGGCACTCGAAGGCCCCATTGTTACGCCTGTATTTGAGATCGATTTCTTCAAGAATAATAAAGTGCAGTATCTCCTAGCTACCGACAAAAAATTGCATCTACTAGATTACTATGGACGTAAAGTAGCTAGATATCCGCAGCCATTGCCTACCAGTAAGCATCCTATGCAGCTCAACGTGATAGACTATAACAAAAGCAAAAACTATCGTTTCCTATTGGCGACAGCTTGGGGTGATATTTACTTGTACGACAAGCACTATCGTCTACTGGCAGGGTGGAAGCCCAGGTCTCTGAAAAAGTCGTTTACCGGAGCACCTTTTCACCTACGGGTACGAGGCAATGACTACTTCGTGGCATTGCAAGATTCGGGTGACGTACACATTCTTAACCGAAGAGGTGACTATTGGCCAGGATTTCCTATTAACCTAGGTGCAAAGGCATTGTCGCCACTTTGGGTTAAGAAAGGCATTAATACAACGCAAACTCAATTGACGGCGCTCATAGCGGGAGGGCACCAGCTGACATTCAACCTATCAGGAACATTGGAGAAACGGCTGTTGTTGCCCCAAGCCTCAGAGACCCCACTCATCTTGTGTCCAGAACGCTTGGCGGGAAAACAATATGTGCTGGTAAGACCTGGAGAACAAAGCATGGCCGTATTAGATCAGACTGGGGAACTGATATTTCAAAAATCTTATGGCACGCACCAGCTACAGTACTACGTCACTCACGGGAAGCAGTTGTATGTCTCTATTAATGTGGACAAGCGGTTGGCTTACTTTTATGATGACAAGGGCCAGCCATTGCGCACTTCTCCGCTGCCTAGCGACCGCATCGCTATAGTCCGCAACCCTAAAACAAAAAAGCTAACTGTGTGCAATTGTTATGATCAACAGTGTTGTCATTACGTACTGGATTATTAGTTCATACGCAAGTCCTTGTCCATGCCTAAATAGCATTGACCTCTTTTGAGTTTAATTTATTACTACTACTGCTATTATTGTTAGAACGTGGATTTTTCTTTTTTTGCTTCT
>JBCBHC010000063.1:0-4931 GCA_038526075.1 Bacteroidota bacterium
TGTGCTTGAGTTCTTCTTCAGTGTAGCCTGCTACAGCAGCATACAGAGGCTGCATAGTCAGGTCTTTAAGGTTACTCAAACTCGCAGAAAGGGACACTTGAGCAAACTTGCTAATCCCTGTGACGAAGACGAAACGTAAATCCTTGCTAACACTTTTGAAAATACCAAAAAAGTCGCTGAGGATTCTTCTATTGGCTGCTGCTATGGCCGGTTCTTGTAGGTTGTCCGCAATGGGTTTGTCGTACTCATCGACTAGAATTACAATTTTCCCCTTTCTGGATAGTTCCGTAATGAGTTGTTTAAGTCGTAATTGTGCAGAGAAATCACCGACAGTAACTCCATGAAGCTTGGCTAGGTTTTCTATGACACCTTCTAGGTCTTTTTCTAATCTTTCTGGCGTTGAATTCTTGACGTCTAAAAAGTCAAACCGCAAGACAATGTATGGCTGCCAATCGTAGTCGGTCTGGTAAATAGCACAGTCTTTGAATAGTTCTTTGTTGCCTTTAAAGATCTCCGCGAGGGTATCTATGAAGAGCGATTTCCCGAAGCGTCGGGGGCGTGATAAGAAGAAGTTAGAGACGCCTCCCGTGATGAGTTGGTACGCAAAAGCAGTTTTGTCTACGTAGACATAGCGCCCATCTTTGAGGATGGTTTCAATGCTCTGGATGTCTAGTGGGAGGTCTTTCATGGCTCTGAACGGTTTACTGCAAATTTACGCAATGTGAGCAGACCTTTACCATCTTTTCCCTTCATCCCATCTTCTACGAAGCTGCAAATACGTGGGAAAAACTTTGCTAATGCGATGCTGCAGTAGCACTAGCTTCGTGCACCACACTCTAGCCAACTTACATAGATCTATTGCTCGAGGGTATTTGCTGATCATTACGGCTACGAGAAATGGCCGTGGAGCAAAGAATGACATCCAGCTTGTGGTGCACATATTTCTTTTTCTAGCGGCTTTACGCTACATTTGTTGCACAACACTACAAAAACAATACAATGCAAACAGGAAATATTAAATTCTTTAACGAATCGAAAGGATTCGGGTTTATAACTAGTACAGAGGGTAATGATTGCTTCTTGCATGTATCAGCATTAAATGGCGAAACAGTAAGGGAGGGAGATGCAGTTACGTATGACATAGAGGAAACGCCAAAGGGGATTAGCGCTAAAAATGTACAAATAACCAAAAGAGCCTAGCTCTAACTGATACTAGTGAACAAGTAAGCCCCGCCGGGTAACAGCGGGGCTTTTTTATGAACTGGCTGCTGAGGAAGATGCGCTTCGAGTGACGTGTAACCCCTCAAAAAGCAGCATCCTTTGATAAACTTACCACGCCGCTTAACACAATTTTTATGCCCACGTGGGTGCTTAAACAAACTTATTTTGACCTCTTTCGCTGACCTAGGACTCCACGCCGATATCATACGCGCGCTCGACGAAAACAAGATTACAGAACCTACCGAAATACAACAAAAGGTCATTCCGCATCTGCTGCATAACCGGCAGGATCTGCTAGGGCTAGCGCAAACCGGTACAGGAAAGACAGCCGCATTTGGCTTACCGCTGCTTCAACACATTCAGTCCATGCAGCGGCGGGGGATACAAGCGTTGGTATTATCACCTACCCGAGAGCTGGGGCAACAAATTGCGCAGCAGCTCGTACTATTCTCCAAGTATCTACCACGCATATCCGTCCGTGCTGTCTATGGTGGTACGCCTATTCATCCGCAAATAAGGTCCTTGGCGAGGCCTCCTCACGTTGTAGTCGCTACGCCAGGCCGCCTCATTGATCTGGTGGAGCGCCGTGCTGTAGACCTATCTCAGGTAACGTATCTAGTCCTAGACGAAGCTGACGAGATGCTAAACATGGGATTTCAGCCGGCCATCAAGCAAATATTCTCCTTCTTACCGCACAAGAAGTCTACCTGGCTATTTTCGGCTACAATGCCGCCAGGCATCAGGCAGTTAACCCACCAATACATGGGCAAGGACCATGTGCAGGTAAAAGCAAGCTCCAAGAATATCGTCAATGAGAACATAGTGCACCAATATATGGTGTCCTCAAGCGAGCACAAGCAGCGTGTGCTGTGCGGCATATTGCGCGAGAGTAAGCGCCAGCAAAGCATTATTTTCTGTAAGACTAAGGCAGCTACACAGAAGCTTATGCAGCGGCTTCTTGAGCATGGCATTAGGGCGGATGCGCTACATGGCGACCTATCTCAGCGAAAGCGTGACAAGGTGATGCAGCGCTTTAGAAGAAAGCAGATACAGGCATTGGTCGCTACAGACATAGCTGCACGTGGCCTAGATGTTGAGGACTTGCACTATGTCATCCACTACAACCTCCCTGACCAAGCGGAGTACTACACGCACCGCAGCGGACGTACAGCGCGGGCGGGTAAGCAGGGTATATCATTGTGTCTAGTGGCGCCGCACGAGGTGAGGCATGTGCACAAGATTGCCAAGGAGTTATCTTTACAGTTTAAACGGGTGAAAGTGCCTAGCCAAGCGTACAAGGACGAAATGCATACTGTGACAGACCCGAGTGCTTCACGCTCGCGGCGTGGCAGTCCTTTAGGCCGCAAAAGGCTGGGCACATGAATGAACAAACAAGGCAATGGGCTACCTGATTATAGGCTTAGGAAACATAGGCGCCGAGTATGTGGATACAAGGCATAACATAGGCTTTATGGTGCTGGACCAGCTGGCAGCGTTGCAAAAAACTTCTTTTGTGACTGATAAACTGGGGATGGTAGCTACGTGTGAGTACCAGGGATGCACATTGTACCTGCTGAAGCCTACTACGTACATGAACTTGAGTGGCAGGTCAGTATGCCACTGGCTTGGCCATACACGAATACATGTTATACACAGTCTAGTTATTGTAGATGATGTTGCGTTGCCTTTTGGCAAGCTCAGGATGAAAGCTAGGGGGAGCGCTGCGGGTCACAACGGACTCAAGAACATCGAAGCCTTTTTGGGCACGCAGGCATATCCAAGGCTCCGGATGGGTATCGGGAGTAATTTCCCCAAAGGTCGCCGCGCCGATTATGTGCTGGCGCCATTCACCGCGGAAGAGCAAAAAGCTTTGCCCGCATCCATGGCGCAGGCATGTCAGATGATTTTGAGCTTTTGCGCGTCAGGCATCGGTCCTACGATGGAGCGCTACAACAATCTTACCCCCCAATAGAGCGTTCGCTATGCGAGAGGCTCCGTTGCAACAAGGAACCATCAAAGCGTCTTCCCCTGTGTGTGGCAAGTAAGTATCTTATGGTATTACACACTGAGCGCGTCCCAACGGGGCCGCGAAGGATCTAACCGAGCGATAGTGAGGCGTGACTACGCAAGCACGCTCTGAAGGACAAAAAAGGAGGAACAGCACGCTCTAGGCTCCGCCAAGATTCTTCGCGCCTTGCTGTGCAAGTGCGCTCTGAATGACAAATAGGGGGTAGCGAGGAGTGGCCCCTAGCATTTGTCATCCAGAGCGCGCCCCAACGGGGCCGCGAAGGATCTAACCGAGCGGTAGTGAGGAGTGACTACGCGAGTGCGCTCAGAAGGACAAAAAGGGGGTAGTGAGGAGTAGCTACGCAAGTGCGCTCTGAATAACAAAAAGGGAGTAGCGAGGAGTGGCCCCTAGCATTTGTCATCCAGAGCGCGCCCCAACGGGGCTGCGAAGGATCTAACCGAGCGGTAGTGAGGAGTGACTACGCGAGTGCGCTCTGAATAACAAAAAGGGAGTAGCGAGGATAGGCCCTAGTGCTTGCGGGGTATGTCCCACAAGAGCATCTTTAACGTATTGGGTATTTTCTTGTACTGCAAAGCCTCCTATGCACGAGTATTATACATACATCACAACGAATTTTAGCAAGACCACTTTATACACAGGTGTCACCAACAACATCATACGTAGGTTGGAGGAACATCAAGAAGTAGCGGTCAATGGAGGCAAGTCATTTGTTGGGCGGTACAAGTGTTTTTGGCTTGTCTACTGGGAAGAATTCCAGTACATAGATAATGCTATAGCTAGAGAGAAAGAAATAAAAGGCTGGTCTAGAGCTAAAAAAGAACAACTCATCGCAACTATAAATCCCGAATGGAAATTCCTCAACGAAGACGTGGGGTGTACAATTGCTTGATGAATAACAACGATGCTAATTACTTGAATTTGTAATTGTCATCCAGAGCGCGCCCCGTGGGGACCGCGAAGGATCTAACCGAGCGATAGCGAGGAGTGGCTACACAAGCACGCTCTGAAGGACAAAAAAGAGAAACAGCACGCTCTAGGCTCCGCCAAGATTCTTCGCGACTTGCTGCGCAAGTGCGCTCTGAATGACAAATAGGGGGTAGCGAGGAGTGGCTACGCAAGCACGCCCTGAATGACAAAAAGGAGGAACAGCACGCTTTAGGCTCCGCCAAGATTCTTCGCGACTTGCTGCGCAAGTGCGCTCTGAATGACAAAAAGAGGGTAGCAAGGAGTGGTTACGCAAGTGCGCTCTGAAAGACAAGACAGGTAGAAAAGCGAAAGCGCGATACTGACCCTTGACATTTCCCTGAGAATGTTGTAGCTAGCGCGAGAAGTGTTCAAGAATTATCAACCCAAAAAACTTTAACGATATGTACTTAACTCAATTCACAAATCACCATTGGCTGCGCTTGGTGGCAGCATTTTCATTGCTACACGCTTGCACAGGCGATCCTGTAGCATTATCTGTTAAGAGACAAGCTAGTCAGCAGCACAAGCCTTCAGTCTCTTCTAAGGAGACGGTGGTATTGGAAGTGCCTTATTTCGACGAGGAATTACAGCGCCTCAGCGAGCTGCCTGGCCTTCTGGGCGGAGGACAGTGCTCCTGCAGTGCCAGCGAGCCACCCGAAGCCCACAGAGCCAAAAAGCCTGTGCGTAAACCAGCCACACCTACACGCAAAGTCAC
>JBCBHC010000064.1:0-4928 GCA_038526075.1 Bacteroidota bacterium
CCACCAGCGTCTTTTGTTTCTGTAATACACACTTTTGATCTTTGTCGTTGCGCACCACAGTCACGGTAACCTTGATGGGAGTATGCTCGGGTAAGGCCTTCTCAGGTATACACTGGATGGTCGCCTCAACCAGATTAGACTTTTCTCCTTCGCAGCTGGTCAAATTAAGCATTGATAAGGAAGTAGTATCCTTGAGTCCGATGTTATACTTGCTACTGGTGTGCTGTTTCCCATAAAGCGTAGCTTGGTCTGTATTGGTGTGGGCGATGAGCGAAAATTCTTTCACTACCTCGTTTGTAGCACCTGAAAATTGCAGCATTACTTTTATGTAATTATTTCGACCCTTGTTAGGCTGATCTTCGCGCATACACATAGCAAACTCAGGCCAAGTAAAGCTGACCATCAGCTTTTTCGTGTGCTGTGGTAGTGGCTTCTCACTGTCAATAATCACAGGGTCGCCTATGTGCGCGCAGGCAACCTGCATGTATAACGCCAGCACGTATACAAACTTGGCAGAGCCGACGGTACTGTTAGTACAGTAACATAACGTATTCATAAGACGATGGAGAAAATAAAAAGGTGTGACAACATGCATGTTGAGCAAGCCAAGTGTACGCAACACTGAACACTGGCAAGCTTTGGGATCTGTAAAGCTACTTACTACATATTTTCTATTCCTAACACGATACAAGTAATTTGCTTCACGCCTGCTCTTAAAATTTGTATAGGTAGGCATTAGTATTCTGAGACGACTCGGACTAAGCCCAATAGTTAGCTACGAATAAACGTAACTA
This sequence comes from Bacteroidota bacterium, assembly GCA_038526075.1. Classification (GTDB taxonomy): domain Bacteria; phylum Bacteroidota; class Bacteroidia; order Cytophagales; family Amoebophilaceae; genus JBCBHC01. The sequence goes on from JBCBHC010000064.1 coordinate 795, forward strand.
CTCAGGTACTCTTATCGGCTTTTTTAGGCTTTAAACGAAGTTTATAACACTACTACCTAGTGAAACCACCCCGTTTTCGAAACCAAAATGAGCGAAATATATTTTATGAACCGCTTAAAAAGCTCGTGTGGGCCATTTTAGGTACCTGAGTAGTTACCCCTTCAGTAATAATACTGCTGAGCGCGATTTGCGCATGATCAAAGTGCGCCAAAAAATATCAGGCTGCTTCCGAACCCACGCAGGTGCTGAGCAATTTTGTATTGCCCGTGGCTTTCTGGCAACAGCACGCAAAAAAGGGGAGAACATCATTAAGGCCATTCAAGAGCTATATCCGCTCAAGAACGCTGCATAACCTGAGTAGTTACGATTTTTGGAAGAAGTGATAGGGTGCCTTTATTGATTGGTGCATGGGCTGGGGGATTTGTAAAACCACCTCTTTTGGGATACAGTCTCAAAGGCGCTACTTTTATTTCTATGGATATGCAATCTGATATACGAACTGGCACCGATGACTTTTCTAAGTTGCTCCTCAATAGCACTGTCTTCGTGGACAAAAGTCTCTTTATCAAAGAGTTTCTACTAAGTAGCGGCGAGGTACTCCTGATTACCCGCCCCCGCCGCTGGGGCAAGAGCCTTAACATGAACATGCTGTCCCGATTCCTCGCTATTGAAGTAGATAAAGACGGGAAGCCCATACCGCAGGAGCAGTCCTTGAACAGAAAACTGTTTCTGGGAGGAGAAGTAACTATTGGGGATGACGAAAAAAAGCAGCTGTCCTCCTTGAAGATTGCTGCAGAAGAAAAAATAGTAAAGCGCTATTTAGGAAAGTTCCCTGTCATTACCCTAGGGCTCAAAGATGTCAAAGGAGATTCGTACGACAAGACTTTAAAAAAGCTCAAGAAAGCATTAGCAGAACTATTTGGGAAGCATGCTTATCTGCTTAGTACCAATACAATGCTCAAGTACGAACAAGATCTATTTGATGAATATCTACAAGCAAAAAGTGACGAGGTCAATACTCAGGACAGTCTCTATTTTCTCAGCAAGCTACTCCGTCGTTACTTCAAAAAGCCTGTCTACATACTTGTCGACGAGTATGATACGCCCATCAACAATGCGTATCTGAAATTCAAAAGTAAGAACCCCGATACTTTCGATCGCATAGTAGAACTTTTTAGAGATCTTTTAGGGAAGGCCCTCAAGGGTAATGAGAATTTACAAAGAGGGCTTGTCACCGGTATCCTCAGACTGGCGAAGGCCAACATATTTTCTGACTGGAATAATGTGTCGGAATATACCTTGCTAGATAAGCGCTTTGCTACCGCATACGGATTCACACAAGCGGAAGTGGACGTCCTGTTGGACATAGTGCCCATCAGCACTACAAGGGAGCAAATACGCCATTGGTATAATGGGTACAACTTTGGCGGAGCAACAATTTACAACCCCTGGTCTATCATGTCATGCCTGAGTAATGAGGGGACGTTGGACCACTACTGGATCGATAGTGGAGGAGATGCGTTGGTGGATGCAATATTGCTTAATGATCGTGTACAGGAGAACTTACAGAGGCTGACAAGAGGAGAAAAGCTCAGAAGAATTGTCAAAAAAAAGATTGTCTTCAATACGCTTGACAAGCCCGACAGTATCTACGATTTGCTCCTATTCAGCGGCTACCTAAATCCTGAAGTAGTTGACTCTGTTTACCGTATTTACCATCTCTCGGTACCCAATTACGAAGTTCAGTACATTTATCAAGAGCGTATACTGGCTTGGGTAGAGGCCAAACTTCGTGTCTCTTCAGAAGAATATTTGGATTTGTCGCAAATGCTTGTCGAGGGCGATACTGCAGCGTTTAGAGATGCGTTGCAGGGCTTTTTAAACCAAGCCACTAGCTTTTATCAAGTGGGCAGTAAAATGGCGGAGATATTTTACAGCGGCTTTATGTCATGCCTGCTGAGCACGTTGCACACTTCTTATCGCATGGAAACTGAATATGAAAGTGGTACAGGAAGAGCCGATGTCATACTCATCCCTAAACCAACCAGCACCCAACAAGCCCTAGTCCTAGAGTACAAAGTTTGTGAAGACCCCAAGCAACTTTTACCCACTGCCCAGGCAGGTCTCAACCAAGTCCTAAGCAAAGACTATGCTGCCAAAGTGCGATTGCATGAACACGTACAAAAGGTATTGGCCGTATCACTGGCCTTCTGTGGCAAGAAAGTAGCACTGGAGGCCAGTGCTGCTTCTGTGTAGACGAGTAGCAGTAGCATACGCTAGGAATGCGTAATTTTCTGCTTGTCGAGGGGTTGTGGGAAGTGGAGAATATCGGAGTCGAACCGATGACCTTCTGCGTGCAAAGCAGACGCTCTAGCCAGCTGAGCTAATTCCCCATCTTGTCGCTGCGATTGCTCGTTAAAGCACCCCTAAACTGCAACATGGAAGCAAATATAGCGGGTTCGCAACTAAAGGTCCAAGTAGCCGAGGGTTGCAACATTGACGCTATTTTACTTGGCGTTATGTAGCTTGGCGAACTCTTGATAGAATGTAACGACGGTCTCGATGCCTTTATAGAAATGGCTCAAAACAAAATGCTCATTAGGAGCATGAATGGCATCAGACTCTAAGCCAAAGCCCATCATGGCGATGTTATTGCAGCGGAGCGTTTGCTGGAATGCTGCTAGGATAGGGATGCTCGCTCCCTCCCGAGTGAAAATGGGTCGCTTGTGCCATATCGTCTCAAAAGCCTTGCTAGCAGCAGCTACGGCAGGTGCTTGACTATCAAACACAACAGCATTGTCGCCCTGATGCACTTGCATAGAGAGCTGCATCCCGTGAGGTGTCAAAGACGTGAGATATGATTTAAACTGTGCAGTTACCTGCGCTACTTCTTGGCAGGGAGCTAAACGAATAGATAGCTTTGCGTGTGCCTCAGCGGGGATGATAGACTTTGGACCATGTCCCGTATATCCGCCCCAAATGCCATTAACATCTAGCGCAGGCCTTATGCCTGTACGCTCTACGGTGCTGTAGCCTACTTCGCCTGTGATCGCCTCGGTTTCTATGCCCTGCTGGTAGTGATCTAGGTCAAAAGGCATCTGGGCCAAAGTTGCCTTCAACGCATCATCAGGTTCTAGGACTTGGTCATAAAAGCCGGGGATGCTTATGCGTCCGTCCTGGTCGTGTAGCGCAGCGATCATCTTGCAGAGCACGTTAAGCGGGTTGGCTACGGCGCCTCCATACACTCCTGAATGCAAGTCTCTGCTGGGACCGGTGAGCGTTATGTCAAAAGCAGTGATGCCGCGTAGGCTCATGATAATTGCGGGCTGCTCAGGCGATAGGAAGGCACTATCTGACACGATGATAGCGTCTGTCTGGAGGAGGGCTTGGTTCTTCTCATCCTTTAGAAATAGGGCTAGGTTGCCAGACCCTACTTCTTCTTCTCCCTCGATAAGTACTTTGACATTACAAGGCAACGCACCCGTGGATAGTATAGTCTCCAGGGCTTTTATGTGTAAATACACTTGGCCTTTATCATCAGAGGCACCTCTGGCATAAATCCTCCCTCTCTTGATCGTAGGTTCAAACGGTGGATGATCCCACAACTCATAAGGATCGGCTGGCTGCACATCATAATGGCCATATAGGAGCACGGTAGGTAAGCTGCTATCAATAATCTTTTCTGCGTACACCAGCGGGTTCCCAGCAGTCCCTAACAGCTCAGCACGGTCTAGCCCAGCCGCTAGTAGCTTCTCTCGTACAAATTGTGCTGCCCGACGCACATCTTCTGCGTGTTGCGGGGCCGTGGTCACTGACGGAATGCGCAAAAACTCTTTGAGTTCTTCCAGAAATCGGTCTCCGTGTACTTGGATATAGGATCGTTGCTGTGTAGAGATCATGGTTACTTGGTTGTGAAATATGATAGCTGGCCTGGCGGCGTCCTAGAAAGGCTTCGTAGCTAATCAGGGCCCTTGGACGTGCTAGGAGCCCTGAACGCTTATTGAGCTCTCTGGCATACTGAGACAGCCCGGTGATGTGAGGCTAAGTATTGTACAGTTATGTTTGTTGTTTATAAACAATACAGCGACTGCCAAAGGTAGCCGTTGAAAGCCAAACATGCATGCATGTTTGAGA
>JBCBHC010000065.1:0-4844 GCA_038526075.1 Bacteroidota bacterium
CTCAGCGGTAAATACTACCTGGTTGCGTAGCTGTGCTAGCCGCTTGCTGTCGTCATAAGTCAGCTGGTCAGCGGTAATGGTATCTCCATCTTTGTTGACAATTTTTATGCGCCCCACTGCCTTGATGCGCTTATTTTCTTCGAAGTACAGCGCACGCTCCGCGTGTATGGTAAAGTCCTCAAATTTGAAAACTACATTGCCAAAGAGCTTTTGGCACGTTTTCCCCTCTTCTTCATAGCTTTCTAAGCGATCTGCGCTAATGCTGACTCGGGTGTTCTTCTCAGCGTAAACAGTGCCGTACGTACCCGATATGAGTACTAAAATGAGTAAGCTGCGCCATGCTTTAGGGAGAAAGTTGAGATGTCGCATATTATTTTCGCATTCCTGCTTGGCCATGCTGATTAGCAGCGGCCAGTGCGGTAACTTGGCACTGACCCTACTGGCGTGCAAAACTACGAAATACTTGTATGCTCCTCGCTTTCCGTGATTTCATTCGCAAACATCAATTACTCTCCCCTACCGATACTACCCTACTAGCCGTAAGTGGTGGAATTGATTCGGTCGTTATGTGCGCACTTTTTAGCCGTACGCAGCTACGTTTTGCTGTAGCACACGCTAACTTTAAACTGAGAGGACAGGAATCTGAGGAGGATGAGGCTTTTGTAAAGGCATTGGCCCAGCAGTATGGTGTTACTTACTACGCTCAAAGCTTTGATGTATTGAGCTACGCACAAGAGCACGCTCTTTCCACGCAAATGGCAGCTCGGGAATTGCGTTACCGCTGGTTAGATGCGCTTTGTGGCCAACACGATATCAAACAGTTTGCGACCGCACATCATTGGAACGATAGTATAGAGACAGTGCTATTGAACTTGACCAAAGGGACAAGCATTGCAGGTTTACATGGCATCTTGCCACGGCGTGGGCGATGTATTCGTCCTTTACTTTTTGCTGATAAAGCCGCCATAGTACAGTACGCACAGGCCGAGAAGCTGGCATGGCGTGAAGACAGTTCTAACAAAAAAGATGCGTACCAACGCAACATAATCCGGAACCAAGTGATCCCCAAGCTCAAGTCTATTAACCCAAGCTTGGAGTCAACGACTAGACAGACGATCGCACGCCTTACGCAAGTGGAGGTAGTGTTTGATGCGTACGTAGCTATGGTAAAAGAGCAAGTATGGAAGCAAGAAGGGACGGATTACTACCTAGCTGTGAGGACAATTCAAGACCAAATATGGGCACCTGTTGTACTCTTCGCATTACTCAAGCCGCTAGGCTTCAGCTTTGTTCAGGTAAGTGATCTCCTGCAGCAGCGGCCTGCCAGCGGAGCGATAATATCATCAGCAAGCCACCAACTTTGTGTAGATAGGGAGCAGTGGATAATTTCGCCGCGCACCGTACTGGACGATGTAGTGTACACGCTCCAGGCCGATACATCGGTGCTCGATATGCCTTATCATTCTTTGCGCTGCACGCACGTGCCCAGCGCACAACATCGGATTCTTCCTGACCACCAGGTGGCATCACTCGATCGCGCACGCCTTCAATTCCCGCTACAGGTCCGGCGGTGGCAGCCTGGAGACTACTTCTATCCTCTGGGTATGCAGGGGCGTAAGAAGGTGAGTGACTTTCTCATAGACATTAAAGTACCGCGGTTGCTCAAAGAGCGTACATATGTGATTACCTCTGCCGGTCAGATAGTTTGGGTTGTGGGTTACCGAATAGATGACCGCTTTAAAGTAACGGAGCGTACGGAGCATGTAGTGATACTGCGGCAAGAAAGGAAGCGGTAAAACAGCGTCTTCAGCAAAAGGAACTTTATCCTATTTATATCCAGCCATAGATTGTAAATCAGCCCGCACAGGGCAGTCTACTTAACCATTTACTACTTATGAAATCAGCATTATTGAAAGAAGCCAAGCACAGGATCCATGCTCTAAAAGGGTACCTTTGACTACGATCAAAATGCTGATTGTTTATGAAAGAGCACAAGCCACTAGCCTTGCTCCAGATTTCTGGCAAGCGCCTGAACAAGCCCGGCAAGTCCTCAAGACAATAAAAGATACCAAGTGGTGGTTATGTGCTTTCGACAAGGTAAAACGCCTGCTGGACGACCTGGAAGTCCTCATGACTTTTCAAGAGAGCGGCGAGGCGAGCGCTGAAGAGGTAGACGTGGCCTACCAAGCGCTAACGCAGCAGCTAGAGACGCTAGAGTTTCAGCGCATGCTTCAGCATGAAGAGGACCCCTTGGATGCGATCGTAGAAATCAATCCTGGCGCTGGCGGTACAGAAAGTCAAGATTGGGCCGAGATGCTGGTGAGGATGTACATGATGTGGGGGGAGAAGCAAGGCTACCAAGTCAAGCAGCTCAGCTGCCAACGCGGTGACGTGGCGGGCATTAAGTCAGCAGCGTTAGAGTTTAGTGGCAGCTTTGCCTATGGCCACCTCAAAGCCGAGAATGGTATCCATAGGCTTGTGCGCATCTCCCCTTTTGATGCTGGCGGCCGTCGGCACACTTCCTTTGCCTCGGTACATGCCTACCCCGTAGTTGATGACAGCATCCAGATAGAAATTAATCCAGCCGATATTTCCTGGGATACCTTTCGATCGGGAGGTGCGGGAGGCCAGAATGTTAACAAGGTAGAAACTGCCGTGCGGCTCAAGCACATTCCCTCAGGCCTTGTGGTAGAGTGCCAGCAAGAGCGGTCGCAGCTCCAGAACAAGGATAAAGCCCTAAAGATGCTGAAGTCTAAGCTGTACCAGATAGCGTTAGAAAAACGCAATGCAGAGAAGGCCAAGGTAGAAAGCGCTAAAAGGAAGATTGACTTTGGCTCGCAGATCCGGAACTATGTGCTACATCCCTACAAGCTCGTCAAGGACACCCGTACAGGCGTAGAACGCAATGACGTCCAGAACGTACTGGATGGGGACATCGGTGGATTTATGAAGGCTTACCTGATACAAGCATAACCATTTAGGAACCTCATCATTGTGCTTGGATCCCCAAGCAAGCCCTTTGAGTGCCTTCCAGTACGGCCCACAAATGATAGAGAGGAGCGCGTATGCTGTCATTGCCATGCCGTACAAGCTCATAGCTCTACGTCTTCTCCCCTACCCGCATGCGCGCACTCCGCGCCCGATTGTTGCGATTTATTTCTGCTGCTGTAGGCTTCATGGCTTTCCTGAGCACGGGTCTTAGGGGGCGTTCTACGTGGCCGTATACATCCTTTTGCTGCTCGCCTTCAAAATTACCGGCGTGCATAAATCGCTTCACCAGTCGGTCTTCTAGCGAATGGTAAGACAGTATGACTAGCCTACCCCCCACCTTGAGCACGTCGGTGCTTTGCTGTAGGATGGCTTTTAGTGCTTCCAGCTCCCCGTTAACCGCTATGCGCAATGCTTGGAACACTTGAGCGTAGTACTTGGCCGTTCTGTGATTGGGCGCCAACGGTGTCAAGATAGTCCTCAATGCTTGCGTAGTTGTAATAGGCCCTTGGGCACGTACGGCGACAATCTTGTGCGCTAGCGTACGGGCATTGCGCACCTCGCCATATTCTTGAAAGAGCCGCTGAAGCTGAGCAGGGGTGTAGGTATTAACGATCTCTTGTGCCGTGAGGACAGTGCTGGGATCCATGCGCATGTCTAGCACTCCATCCCAGCGGGTAGAGAAGCCTCGCTCAGGGGTATCTATCTGGTAAGACGACACACCCAAATCTACCAAAATACCATCTACCTGACGCGCGCCGTGGAAAGCCAAAAATTGCTGCATAAAGCGTGCATTGGCGCGGATAAAAATAAAATTTTCGTTGCGAATGCTTTCGGCTGCTTGAGCAGCCGCCGGATCTTGATCAAAGGCAATCAGTCGTCCTCCATGCAACCGTTCCAGGATCGCGCGGCTGTGTCCTCCACTTCCGAACGTCAAATCTACATAGGTACCCTGCGGCTGAATGGCTAAGCCCGCTAGGCTTTCTTGAAGTAACACGGGTGTGTGCATAGAATGTATTTACAAACTACCCTTGGTACTTTGAGATCGTACCAAAGGTTATGTGCGGATTAGGCTCGAAAAAATATGTCTTGGACTAAAATATGTTGACCAAAAACGGACTAATATTAACTCAAAATTATGGCCATAGAAAATGTAGAAGATCAAGCAACCTTTTTGCTAACCTCCAGCTCAGCGACTAGGCTATACGCTCAAAAGCTGTAGAAGTTACTCTTTGGCTAATTACTTGGTCTGAGGCAGGGACGCATAAGTTTGTAAAACTGGATACGTGAGTCACAGATACAAGCTCTATTTGATGATGGAAATAGGTGCTGGACTAGCGAGGCGACAGCACTACTTTTTTTGCGCAGGGCTCACACATTGTATTCGTGATTCTTTGCTTTGTCACTAAAAAACTCCTAGCATTGTGGCGTACATATGAAGTACTCATTGCAGTAATGAGCGATAGGTCCATGACTAAATCAGTTGACTCAATCAATAACAACAATTCGAAGATTATGCATCATTTAGTAACCCTGTGGCTCCGAGGAGCTACATCAGCGGCTATTTTGTTTGTGCTACATGCCTGCGCAGGCAAGGGCATGCTTTTGGAGGTTACGTATCCGCCTAAAAAGGAAGCGGCAGTCAAGAGCCAGGAGTCTGATAGCACGATCGTTTCCATTCCTTACATAGAGGATGAGCGGTCCATCACTGGATTACTCCTAGGCGGCAGCCCTGATGATGAGGACAGCGATGGCGAAGACAGAAAGGTATATTCAGCTACCCAGCACCGAGCTGATGTCAAGCACAGCGTAGCTACCTCCAAGCCGTATCAAGGCAGCACCGCTACTCTTGCAGC
>JBCBHC010000066.1:0-4539 GCA_038526075.1 Bacteroidota bacterium
ATGAGTTAAAAGTAATTGTCCCTGGCAAGGAAATTTTTTTACTACATGAAAAGATAGAAGTAATAGGATTAGAGAGCTTTCGTAAAAGAGCACTAGTTTGAATGAATTACATATGGTTAGTAAATTACACAACAACAGTTGCCTTAGCGGCTTTCTGTACAGTCGTCATGAAGTAGGTGCTTCTTTGTTGGAAGTTATGTACGGGAAAGTAGTTAGTGATCACTAGCAGTTGTAGTGAGCAGACTTTATTCTTACGAGAGTCAGAATATGATAGAATACTTTCATGGGTAGAATTATAGCACTTGATTATGGAAAAAAACGGATAGGGATAGCTGTAACGGATTCGTTACAGCTTATTGCTACTCCCTTAACTACAGTGCACACACCTGAAGTACTTCACTTTTTGCAGCAGTATACGCAGAAAGAAATCGTCGAATCATTGGTAGTAGGCTTGCCAAGGAACTTGAATGGTACCCCTTCTGCAATGACTGAGGTGGTTGCCAAATTTGTGAAAATGTTGGCTAAAAATTTCCCACAACAGCATATCTTTGAATATGATGAGCGCTACAGTTCTAAAATAGCACAAGCCAGCTTGCTACAAGGAGGATTTAGTAGGAAAGATAAGCATAATAAGGGCAACGTGGACAAACTAAGTGCTGCAATTATATTACAATCATTTTTAACGGCGCAACCTGAATGCCACTTATGATCTACCCTATTGTTGCATACGGAGATCCCGTACTCAGAAAAAAAACCTCTTGTATCGAGCAAGGCACAGAGGTCAAACAGTTCGCTGAGGATATGATCGCTACCATGAACATGGCCAGCGGTGTCGGATTAGCGGCACCACAGGTTGGTAAAAGCATCTCTATGTTTGTGGCAGATTTTAGTTATATCCTTGCAAAGGACGATCCTAGAAAGCGGGTAGAAGTATTTATTAACCCTGTAGTGGAAATAGCAGAAGGCGCAGTATCTAGTAACCATCAAGAGGGGTGCCTGAGTATCCCCGATATCTTGCTAGATGTACCTCGGAAAGAGAGTATAACAATTCGGTATTTTGATGCCGATTGGCGGCCGCATGTAAAACAATGGACTGGATTTCCCGCGCGTATAATTTTGCACGAGTACGATCATTTAGAGGGTAAGTTACATATAGATTACGTGTCTCCTTTTAGGAAACAGTTCATAGAAAGCAGGCTCAATGATATTTCCAAGGGAAATATAGAAATACATTACGAAATGCGTTTTCCAGGCTGACTGGCTTACAACAAAGCCAATTTTTGTTGGGTCGCGTCGTCAACAACGCAAACAAAGGCATTGAAGCAACTTTCATGAGGTTACTTGTACTAGACGAAAAAAGGTGCAGGTAGCTTTACTTAAACCTTTTACTGCTACTTTGCTTCTTCTGTTTCATCAGTACTATCTGCTTTACTAGAAGCACTGCGTAGTGCTCTAGGAATCTCGACGATTGCTACAGGTATACTTGGCACAGATAAGATAGTATAATTATCAGCTTTAATGTCTCGTACACGGACCATTTTTCCTAGGTCCAAAGAAGAAACATCCACCGCAATATACTCGGGCATATTCTTAGGATAAGCTGATACGGGGAGTTTCCTAAGTTTTGTGACCAAACTGCCTCCTTTGGCCACCCCAGGGGCTTGACCAGTTACCTGGGTAGGGATATACATCTTCGCAGGTTTATCCTCGAATATCTGCAAGAAATCTACGTGCAGTATCATCTCGCTTACAGGGTGGAACTGTATATCTTGAAGAATGCACTGATATTGCTGTCCTTCTATAGTCAAATTCACAAAGTGAGCGTTAGCAGTGTACACTAGATTCTTGAGTAATGCCATGGGCGTGTGAAAGTGTACCTGCTTCTCACCGCCATATAATACACATGGCGCATTGGCTTTTCTTCTCAGCTGCTTAGCTGTCATTTTGCCGAGACTTGCCCTTTTATGTCCTGCAATCTCTATTGTTTTCATAATTAATTCTTTTCTGAGATCAGAATAGCGACAAATATACATCTTATTTACCGTAGAGTTCACGGAGATTTATGGAAGAATTTTAAGCTGGATACACGGGGGATTATAGGTCATGCGTGCAAGGCCCTAGTCATTTAGATCATTGGGTCAGCAAATGGATTGTAGCGCGCTGGAAAGTAGTGGAGCAACGCTACATACCTTGATTTGGGGACTGTGCTGCCGCAACGGAATGGTGTCTGTCACTACCACTTCGTCGAGTGTTGACGCCGCTAACGTTTCGTAGGCTTTCCCCGAAAGGAGGGGGTGTGTGCAGAGGGCACGTACGGTAAGAGCACCTTGTAGCTTGAGCTCCTGCGCAGCCTCACAGATGGTATTGCCCGTATCTATGATATCATCAATAATAATGGCGTGCTTGCCTCGTACATCGCCTTGTAGCTGGAGTGTTGCCACTTCGTTAGGGACATTCCGTTGTTTAGTACCTATGATTAATGGTGCATTGAAGTGCTCTGCGTATGGCTGTACCCGCAGCCGACTACCTGCATCTGGGGCTACAAAAGCAAGAGCTGATAGTTGTAAACTTTGGATGTAAGGCAAAAAAACGTCTACACTACTAAGATGCTGCACAGGACATGCGAAGAAATTCGCTATAGTGGGAGTGTGTAAATCGCACGTGATGAGTTGCTCGGCGCCTGCCGCTACTAAAAGCAGCGCTTGGAGTTGTGCCCCTACAGGACTACCAGCGTGGTGAGCCTTGTCTTGCCGCATGTAGCCTAAATACGGAACTACCAGCGTGATGTGTCGTGCCTGGGCCCGTCTAGCAGCATCGATAGTTAGCAGTAATTCCACCAGATTATCTGCAGGCGGATATGTGCTCTGAATGAGACATACGTGGGCTCCCTGAATATTACTTACTAGCTGCGGATAGATTTCTCCGTCACTAAATCTGCGTACTTGAAGCGGACCTAAATGCTGGCCATAGTGTGTAGCAATCCTCTTTCCTAACTCCAGGGAGGCTGTCCCTGCAAATAGTTGCACGGAGGTTGGGAAATCAGGCATGATTCATTTGGGAGTAAAGAGCCCTTAGTACAAATAGCCCCCTACATGGGGGAGTATACATGAGTAGACATAGCTATTACTGTTGTGTGAGTGGTTTGCGGAAGATGCCACTTTTAATTGGACGTTTTAGCCGATCACGCTCCCCCTTAGCTCTGCTTGCACCTTTCATGATTTTTTCTCCCGCTCTTTCTGCTTTTCTAGAACCTTTTTCTGTATTTTCTGCTGCCTCCACGCTCAAGTTATCACCCTCAGCATCTCTACCAAAGTTGAGATTAATACCTATTTGGAAGTGTATAGCTGGCTGTTGCATACTTATTATGGTCTTTTTGGTGCCTAGCTTTTCTGTGAAGGACTGCCAGTCAAAAGCTAGCCGCGTCATTAGTTTGAAGTAACCGTTTAGCTTTCGTTCATACCCTAGACCTCCGTTGTAGTTCCAGCCACTATAGACTCGTTCTCCTACTAGATTCCCGCCAAAGTCAAATGCTTGCCCTACGCGGATATCGATAATAATATCGTGTGGAGTAGCATGGAGTACCTTGAATCCTACAAGCCCAAACCATCCTACGTGATAATTCATCTTATTATTAAGAATAAAGTCTCCTAATATACGGGCATGGCCCTGAGGCGTTAGTCTAGGAAGATAGCTAATAATCAAGTTGCCGCCGCCACCTATTCTAAGTCTTCTTGCAAAAGTGTAATGAGCTGCAAGCGTAATGGGAAGATTTCCCCCTGCGTCAATAAATTTTACCCCATGAGCGTTACTAACATCCAATGTGTTAGCTATAGCAGGCTGTGTACCGAACTTTGGTTTAAATACAGGGCGTCGTGCTAACCAATAGAGCCTATACCATTTGGCGCCATTTTGTAGATACAGATAGCTATCTCTTTTCTTGAGGGCTAGGTTGGCATCCTTACTTTTGTGTAGCTGATTAACATACATGGTAGGTCCTGCGCCTACGCCTATACTCAGCATTAGATTTTTCCAGACGCTGTCTTGAAGTTTATCTTTTTCAAGTTCTTCCTCATCTTTGGGAGCATACTCTTTCTTTGCAGTGTCACCTAATTTGTAGCCATGGTCTCTGATATCTACTTTACACCATTCCTCTTTTTGTCTATCATAGGCCCAGAAGTTATGATATAGGTAACGCTCTTCGTGTTTTTGACTGTGGTCTTCTAGTATCTTTACATCGCGAAAGTCCTCGATGCTAGACCACTTGCTTGTGGCAGGGTCATAAGAATCATACTTCCTTACAGTATCAAACTTCTTTTCTACAGGGAGCTTAGAACTATTTTGCCTTTGATTAGCCAGCGCTGCCCTGTCGTAAGAAAGCCAACAGCTAATAAAGAATAGTAGAAAGGTGTTACTACTTGAGTAGTTACTATGTAAAATATTCATATTTTTTAGATTATGAGAGGTTGAAAAAAATTGCTTTTCAGCAGAAGACAGATTCAGAACGCTAATTTAACAATGTGCTGTTATTTGTTAGTACAT
>JBCBHC010000067.1:0-4393 GCA_038526075.1 Bacteroidota bacterium
TACCAATAGTTTTTGGGCTTGCCCTCGTCCATATAGTTTAGGGTGGAGAAAGGAGTGGTATAATGGATATCGATTCACAGAAGACGAGATATACGTATACAATCCTTTCTCCACCCTAAACTATATGGACGAGGGCAAGCCCAAAAACTATTGGTATGCTACGAGTACACCTACCTTCTTGATTCATGAAATACAGAAACGCCCCGCAATTGCAGCGTCACTCGCCCCTATCAGTGCCTCTGAAAATCAACTGACGGATGCCAGAACGATCGAGGATATCGAACTGTCTACGCTCATGTTCCAGACAGGGTATCTAACCATACAGCACTGGGAGTACGATACAATCTTAAAGACAACCATCTACCACCTCAATTTTCCTAATGAAGAAGTACACCAGGCTTTCTACCAATCCCTCGCTAGAGAGTTAGGGAAAACTGCTCCCCAGGTAATTGCCCAGCTAGCCATACAGCTCCAGCAAGAGCTCACAACGCTGGACCTGGCAAGTGCCGTGAAGACCATCAACATTCAGTTTGCCAAGATCCCCTACAACGCTTTCAAAGACGCCAAGGAAGGCTTTTACCAAGCCATGCTTTTACTTTGCTTGGAGCTCTCGGGCCTGAGAACGTACGGCGAAGTGCACACCAACCTGGGCCGCATTGACCTAGTGGTTCAGCAGCCCCAGCACACGTTCATCTTTGAGCTCAAGGTAGACCAGCCCGCAGCCGTAGCGTTAGACCAGATCCACACCAAGAACTACCAAGAGCGTTACCTCAAGGACGGCAAGGAGATTGTGGCCGTGGCTGCCAGCTTCAGTACTCAGACGCGCAACATTAGCGAATGGAAAGCAGGGCTGTATACGGCGGAAGGGGCGCTAGTGCGAGAGCTGGCTTGAATCATAGGGTAAAGTGGGCGAAGGCTTATCAAGCAAGCAAATGGCGTTGCTTTGGCGAATGCACAGTATTTGTACCTAACAATCTCCTCACTAGCACAGCGTAAGTGCCATAGTTTACAGTGTCGTATGCTGCTATACTAGCGGCCCATCATGCATATCCAAAGGAGTCAAGTCATTCGCGGAGCTACGCTACTGATAGCGCTATTATTCATAGTAAGGCTGTTTTGTATCCAGGTGCTGAGCCAGGAATATGTGCTAGCAGCGGAGAAGAATATTGTGCAACCCGTCATAGAGCATCCAGTGAGGGGCATGATTTATGACCGCCATGGGACACTGCTCACACACAATGCTCCTGTATACGACCTCATGGTCACCCCAAGCGCCATCAGACATCTAGACAAGGAAGCCTTCTGTCGTGATTTTTCGCTGACAAGGCAGCAGCTGGACCAGGGCCTGCAGAAAGCCAGAAGTTATTCTTATGTCAAGCCCTCCATACTCATCAAAAGTATATCCCTTAGCACGTGGGCCCGCGTACAAGACAATATGGAAGCCTATGCTGGGTTTTTCGTGAAGGTACGCACCACGCGGCACCACCCTCACTCGATGCTGGCAAATACGTTAGGATATATGGGCGAGATAGGCCCCGATCAGTTAGCCTCCGACAGGTCGCACTACTATCGTCAGGGGGACTGGGTAGGTGTTAGTGGATTAGAGCAGTACTATGAGGCTGTGTTGCGGGGACAGCGTGGTATGCGCTATGACATCACCAATGCCAGGGGCGTGTACCAAGGAAAATTTAAGCGTGGCAAACTGGACCAGCCCTCGGTACCTGGGCAGCCACTCACTACCACAATCGATGCTCCGCTACAAGCCTATGGCGAAGTGCTGATGCAGCACAAACTCGGCAGTATTGTGGCTATAGAGCCTACCACCGGGGAGGTCTTAGCCATGATCTCCAGTCCTACCTACGATCCCAATCAACTTGTAGGCAGCATGCTAGGTAAGCGCTTCGCTTCCCTAGGCAAGGAGACAGATGCACCTCTTTTTCATCGGCCTATCATGGCCATGTATTCCCCGGGGTCCATATTTAAGCTGGTGCAGGTACTCATCGCGCTGCAAGAGCAGGCGATAAAGCCCAGTACACGGTACGCCTGCCGAAAAAGCCCCTTTAATTGCCGGGAACACCCCTCCCCGCTCAACCTCCAGCAAGCACTCCAGCACTCGTGTAACTCTTATCTATACCAGGTATTCAAGAGGATTATAAATCAGCAAGCTTCTGATAGCGTTTATGAAGACACGCGGATAGGGCTAGAGAGGTGGCATCATTATATGCAGGGACTGGGATTGGGGATATCCTTAGGCATAGACCTGCCAGGCGAGAAACGAGGGTTTATTCCTAACGCCGCATTTTATGATCGATGCCATGGCGTGGGGCGATGGCATGTCTCCACAGTTAGGTCACTGGCCATAGGCCAGGGGGAGCTCATGGTGACGCCGCTGCAGATGGCTAACTTGATGGCGGTGATGGCCAATAGGGGCTATTATTACACACCCCATTTGGTAAAGCAGGTCGGTAAAGAGGTGACTGGAAGAGATTTAGTACATAGACATAGCGTGGATATAGCGCCTGAGCACTTTGACTTTGTAGCGCGGTCTATGCGTGAGGTAGTTGAGAAAGGCTCTGCCTGGCGTGCCCGCATCAAGGGAATTAGTGTGTGTGCCAAAACAGGTACGGTGGAGAATCTACACGGGCACGACCACTCGGTATGTGTCGCCTTTGCACCACAGGATAACCCGCAAATAGCCATTGCTGTGTATGTAGAGAATGCTGGCTGGGGCGCGCGTGCCGCAGCATCTATCGCCGGGCTTATGGTGGAGCAGTACCTACGCGGGAAAATCACGCGTCCCTGGATACAAGCGTACGTTCAAAAAGGCAACTTTTTCCATTGAAAACAGAGAGCAACATATTTACCCAGCTAGATTGGTGGCTGCTGATCCTTTACGTGGGCTTGGTGCTATTTGGCTGGCTTAATATATATGCCGTTAGCTACGAGCAGGGCCTACACCACAGCGTATTCGATCTCTCCAGGAGTGCGGGGAAGCAGCTGCTTTGGATCGCTACCAGTGGTATACTTTTTACCCTCGTGCTGCTGCTTGAAACCAAGCTCTACCAAGCCCTTGCCTACACGCTGTATACATGTACGCTGCTCTTGCTAATAGGGACCCTAGCGCAGGGAGTCCATTCAGGAGGACACAGCGCTTGGTTACAGTGGGGACATATGCGGTTACAGCCCTCCGAGTTTGCTAAGCTGACGTGCGCCTTAGCGCTAGCTAAGTACTTAAATGGTATACAAGGACCATTGGCTAGGACCAACTATCTCCCAATGCTTTTAGTGATTATTCTGCTTCCGGTAGCTTTAATTTTACTGCAGGGTGATATGGGATCTGGAATAGTTTTTGGTGCCTTGGTACTGGTGCTGTATAGAGAAGGGCTATCCCCCTGGCTGCTGTTATTGGGAATATTTATAATAGCCGTGGCTGTGCTGGCTTTGCTGCTCCCCAGATACTATTTGATCACGAGTACGCTGGTACTCTCATCTGTGACGCTGTGTGTGAGTAAAAGAAGTTGGAGGTGCTTCTTGGCTGTTAGCCTGGTGGCATTGGGGACAGTAGCATTGGCGGAGAGTGTGCATTGGGTCATAGAAAAGGGGCTCAAGCCGCATCAGCAGAATCGCATTAAGGCGTTGGTTGATCCTAGCGTCGATCCGTTGGGGATTGGCTGGAACGTGACGCAATCCAAAATTGCCATTGGCTCAGGCGGGATTATGGGTAAGGGATATCTGCAAGGCACACAGACCAAGTACGGCTTTGTACCTGAGCAGTGCACGGACTTCATCTTCTGCACGGTGGGGGAAGAGCATGGCTGGATAGGTACTGCGCTGCTAGTAGTGGCCTTATGCGGACTGATTACGCGTATATTGCATCTGGCTGAGCGTCAGCGCTCGCGGTTTGCACGCGTTTATGGCTATGCTGTAGCCACCATCCTGCTGGCACACTTTACCATTAACATTGGCATGACCATTGGCTTAATGCCTGTGATAGGCATTCCGCTGCCCTTTATTAGTTACGGAGGGTCTGCTATGTGGTCGTTTTCATTGATGCTATTTATTTTGCTCAAGCTAGATGCAGAACGTAAAAATGTCCTCTTTGGCCGAGAGCTAACCATTGAGTAGGAGAATGGGCCAGGGCCACTCAACGCCCGGCAATCTGCATACAAACACGACAAACCACCCCGACGTGATCGCATATATCTCAGGAAAACTCATCCACAAGGCTCCCACGCATGCAATAGTTGAGGCGGGGGGAATAGGCTACGAGGTGAGGATCTCGCTCAACACCTTTACGGTGATCAAAACGCAGGCTACTTGCCAGCTGTTTGCGTATCAGTACATCAAAGGCGATGTGCATGCGCTATACGGCTTTGCTAGCGAGCAGGAGAAA
>JBCBHC010000068.1:0-4179 GCA_038526075.1 Bacteroidota bacterium
GATCACGATAGACTACTGGGACGTCTTCTTCCCTGATCAAGAAGATTTACAGCGTGCCAAGAAGTATCATTTGTCGCAAATCATGGATACGCTGGCGTGGGTGGCAACAATCGACAAGTTCCAGCATTGGATATATGAGCATCCTGGGCATACTTTGGCGCAGCGCCAAACAGCCTGGAACGAAATACTCGATGAATTTTCCAGTGGGATCATCAGTTGGGCAGGTCAAACGCAGTACAAAGACTTTTTGTGGCAGAAGCAGCTGCACCTTTTTGAGGTTCCTTTCTACTATATCGAATACGGCATTGCTCAGTTAGGCGCCATCGCAGTGTGGAAGAATTACCAAGAGAATCCACAGAAGGGGCTCCAAGGTTATATAAATGCCCTCAAGCTAGGTTACACTCGCTCTGTCCCTCAAGTATACGAAGCTGCTGACATACAGTTTAACTTTCAGCAAGACTACATCCGATCGCTGATGGATTTTGTGCGTGGACATATTGAATAGCGTTCATACACTGTGCCACAGCGCTGCACGCCAGGGATTTCTTATTCCCATGTTTTTCCGTATTAGGTCAAGGTAGTGTGTGCGTTCTATATAGATATACCGGTAGCCCATGACTCCATATCACCAATCCTGCGCACACACGAATGGGTGCGCATTTGTCTGTAATCTGCTGTTTTGTTTACTAGGCGTTGGCCTACAGCATTGTGCAACTCTAGCGCCTTGTGAGTTACATACGAATAGCGAGGACATATCAGAGTCTTCGGAGGCGTCTATAGGAGCAGGAACAGGTCTGGAGGATGGAAAAGAATACGAGGCTTCGAGCGCGATAAGACAAGAATCAATATCAAGATCGACACTACACTGCAGAGGAGGAGCAGATACAAAAAGTAATCCGCAAAAAGGTCGTGCCGTCGCCATCTTGTTTACCGGCTTGCATGGCCATGCAAGCTGCCTCGCCAATTACATAGAGGCATTACGAAGTGCCCAACGGTAGTAAGCTGCTTTTGGTAGCCCCTTTTGCCTACTCCTTGAGTAAATGAAGATCTATCATCGCCTTGATGAGTTCCCTCCATTACCGGCAGCAGTAGCAACCATAGGTATATTCGATGGGGTGCACGTGGGGCATCAGCAGCTACTGAACGCACTCAAAGCACAGAGGCAAACTTTCCAATGCGCTACCGTGGTCGTTACCTTTTGGCCACATCCTACATTACAGCTAGCTACCTCTCCAAAAGCTACACTACGACTTCTGAATACCTTTGAAGAAAAGGCAGCCTTGCTAGAAGAACAGGGAGTAGACTGCTTACTAAAGATCCCGTTTGATGCAGAGTTTGCAAAGATTAGGGCACGGGACTTTGTGGAGCACGTCCTAATAGATCACGTTGGTGTCAAGCACTTGGTGGTAGGCCATGACTTTCATTTTGGCTACAAGCGCATCGGAGACATGAAACTACTCCAAGAGATGGGGGAACAGCATCGCTTTACTGTACAGGTAGCCAAGGCTAACACTGTCCAGGACCGAGTCGCAAGCTCTACTCTGATTAGGCAGTATCTTATGCAAGGTGCCGTAGCAGAAGCGAATCGATACCTAGGGTATCCTTACTTTCTAACATGCACCGTGACGCGAGATAGTGTCACACATCCCCCAGTACAATGCCTTCAGCTAGTTTCGCCAGATACCCCTAAGCTCATTCCCCCGCCAGGGATTTATGGTGTCAATGTGCTGTATAGGGGAACGACTCATGTAGGTGGCAAGCTTTATATAAGCCAGGAGCCTGACACAGCCCACTTAGCGGTAAGCTTACCCGACTTTGTAATACCTCCCACGGAAAGACATCTGCGCGTAGCGCTAATGACTTCGCGCTTGTAGATGAACCTGCGCTCGGCAGCGAGGTTTCCGGGCGGTACGTTTGAGCGGGAAGCATAAAATCTGGCTACTATGCGGGCTTTTAACTACTTGTGAGTTTGCTACCTCGCCTTGTAGCTACCTCTCCCGGGTAAGAAGGGAAATTATTTGGACGAGCTAGGCCGAGGCCGCAGTAGGCTCTGCCACAAACTCATGCATAATCTGCGCTAAGATATCAGCGACCGCCTCAGGGGTAGGCGCGGTTACCAGACGCGACCTGTATGCTTTGATGCCGTCTATGCCTTTGAAGTAGCGGGTGTAGTAGCTCCGCATTTCTAGTAGGCCTGTGCGTTCCCCTTTCCACGCAAGTGCGTGCTCTAGGTGTCGCTTGACAACGGCAATACGCTCTTTTACATCAGGAGGGGGAAGTATCTTTCCTGTTTGCATGCAGTGTTTGATCTCTTGAAAGATCCAGGGATAGCCGATGCTAGCTCGCCCTATCATGATGCCGTCTACACCATACCGCTCTTTGTACATCAAGGCCTTTTGGGGACTGTCTATATCGCCATTACCAAAAATAGGAATATGAATGCTGGGATGATTCTTGACCGCGGCGATGTGCTCCCAGTTAGCCTCTCCCTTATACATCTGTTTTCTGGTCCTGCCGTGAATGGTGAGTGCCTGAATGCCCGCGTCTTGAAGCCGATGGGCTACTTCCACAATTTTAATAGTACTATCGTCCCAGCCCAGTCGTGTCTTAACGGTTACAGGTAGCGCGACGCGCTTGACAATCTCGGCAGTCATCGTTTGCATCTTGGGCAAGTCAAGTAATATACCAGCCCCAGCCCCTCGGCAGGCAATCTTCTTGACGGGACAACCGTAGTTGATATCTATGAGTGTGGGCTGGGCCGCTTCGGCTATGGCAGCGGCCTCACGCATAGACTCTATCCGCTCGCCATATATTTGGATACCTATGGGGCGCTCGTAGTCGTAGATGTCAAGCTTTTGTACGCTTTTGGCTGCATCACGGATGAGCCCTTCAGCAGAGATGAACTCGGTGTACATCAGGTCAGCTCCTTTTTCTTTACACAAAGCCCTGAATGGCGGATCGCTCACATCTTCCATTGGCGCTAGGAGTAGTGGGAAGTCTCCTAAGTCCGTTCGACCAATCTTTACCATCTCATTATGGAATAATAAGGTTCTAACCTGCTTAACACCGCCTTCTTGTATGCTTCTAGCGCTCGCCGTAGTATGGTCACTTTCTGCTTGTGCATATGCCACACTACTGGCGTACTTCCTGGCTGGTACAGCGTGAGCTGTGTACCTTCTATGACCAGCGACTGGGTATAGAGCCTATTGAGTAGATGTGGCAATAGCAGTGGAATGCACATTGGGGTAGCTGCAGAGGTATTTAAGTAAGGCTTCGTCACGCTGCGGCTTAAATAGCCTCAGGAGAAAGCTGGGTTGAAATCCTAACGTAACAGTGTTCTGGGGATTGCGCCTGGAGCGAAATTCGTGTAAACTCGCCAGTGCAAGCCTATAGAGCCAGCAAGGCGATTGTGATTATAGAAGAGAACTGCTTGTTGGTATTCTTGTACACAGTATTCCAGAGTTCGCGTTTAGTTCTGTCGTAGCCACTCATCCGCATCTATCATCCTCCGTGTAAAAGCGTAGAGACTGAGGGATAGAAGGGCGCAATTATAATCCAATAGCATTTTCTTGTCAATAAACGTTCGCTATACAACAAAGCGAGTCTGAGGTATGTAAGCTATTTCGCGCCTGGCACTCGCAGGACCCAAACATGCAAGAAGACCTGTAGCGAGTCTGAATCAAGCTAGACACAAAAAAATGGCGCCAATATGATGGTTGGCGCCGTGACAGAATGAAAAAGGTACACTTAGAGCACCATTTTTATTGCTTATGTTTTAAGGCTATGTGTCGGCAAGCATCCATTATTTTTAGCAATTTTGCTACCTTAATCTTACTGTT
Source organism: Bacteroidota bacterium (assembly GCA_038526075.1). Classification (GTDB taxonomy): domain Bacteria; phylum Bacteroidota; class Bacteroidia; order Cytophagales; family Amoebophilaceae; genus JBCBHC01. The sequence goes on from JBCBHC010000068.1 coordinate 3,840, forward strand.
TAAGAGTGCGTTGATTTCATTCCTATCCCTAGTATCAAACTTGAATGTACTTTTATACTCCACCAATAGCCCACTTAGATTTCTCTTGATTTTGTTCTTTGCAGCCTGCAATTCATTTTCAGCGGCACCAAATCCTAACTCATCACCTTGCAGAAGCGGGAACTTACGCAATGCTATGTATTCTTCTAGCGTCAAGCTATCTACAAGCGTTTCCAGTGCTTTTTTTATGTCTTCTTCTGTGTTTAGTTTCTCTTTAACCCCACAAGCATTCAAACAAAGTGTCATGCTTAGCGTAATGGTTAACAGCGTATAGCGTCTTATATTTGAGATTGATTTAGAC